>JAAEPE010000142.1 GCA_024222395.1 Myxococcales bacterium | reverse complement strand
TCAGTGATTGACATCTTGTAGGTCTCGTCTGTGTTCCGAATGCCGGCCTTGGTTCCTCCGATCTGCGAACCAGTCCATCCCTTTTCCCCATCAGGAGTGAGCCTCGTCCAGACTCTCACCTCTGCGAAGACGGACTTGAGACCATCGTCGACCCCCTTGTCCACGACTTCCCATCCCCAGCCATGGCCGCACACTCCAAACGCTTTGGTCATTTGTTGCATCCGATAAGTGATGCTGATCGAGGTTGCAGCAAACTTTTGCCCACGATTATCTGTCGTGTACTGCTTGTCTGTGACCTTGAGGTAGTCCCAGTGCTGACCATTGCTTGTGATTGTTT
Source organism: Myxococcales bacterium (assembly GCA_024222395.1). Taxonomy (GTDB): domain Bacteria; phylum Myxococcota_A; class Polyangia; order Haliangiales; family Haliangiaceae; genus NORP324. Next base: position 10,396 of record JAAEPE010000142.1, on the reverse strand, counting down.
CGATTTGTTCGTTGCTTTGAATCATGTGTTCACTCCAGTAAAGGGCTTGGGTAAAAAAAGGGTTACTCTTCCGGGTCTTTCCAATAATCAAATGCCTGCGCTGCTTCTATTCTGTGGTGCCAGAGCCGGCAATCGTTGATTCCTTCTTCGAATTTTTGATCAGACACTGCCAGGCAAACTGTATGAGCTGGATCACACGTTCGCTTATCGACTCCGACCAAGATAAAATCACTGACGACTCGACCCGCTTGCTGGTAAGCGTATCGGTAGAGCGATGCTTGCATGTAATAGTTGTACAGCTCGACCTTGTCTGCAAAGTCTTCGGTGCCTGTTCGACCGCCAATAAACTTCCAGTCATAGAGAGTGTAACTACCATCGCCATTGTTACGCTCCGCATCGATGCGAGCCTTGTACGGCCTGCCTTCAAACTCGAAGTGAGCGACGATCTCGTGATTGGTTGGTTCCGACCAGCATGGTGAATTGACGAGTGCTGCGTGGTACTTGAGTGCATTGTCGTGCTCCCTTTTGGTGACGTGCATTTTGTCCGGGCAAGCCTTCTTCCATTTTTCAACTCGCTCGCTGTACTGCTTTGTCCGTTCCGGGATCGCAGGTACGTTTCCCTTCGAGTCCAGGACTCCTTCCTTTAGATCTTCCGGCGGGTAGACAACCAGCTCATCCCATTCCTTGGGACAGCAGACTGCCAAGTGTGCAAGCCGACCTTCACGCATCGCCTTGCTGTCAATGTCGACGCCTTCGAGGATTTTCTTGGCTGCCCCAAGCCCTCCGTAGGCGGCTGACTTGAGGAGAGTCGCAGACCATCGAGTCTTGTCTCCGTAGTACTGGCCTTCGGGTACGTCATACTTGATGCTTGCAGTCATTGCTTGCCTCCCTTTTCTTCGTGCTCATCAAGTTCGCCTCGCAAGATCAAGACATCCTTGGGTGCATCGATAATGAGCTTCGCTCTCCCGCTGGTGATTTTGATTTGCACCATCGCTTCTCCGATGCGAACACTCTCTCCTGACTTCCGGGTCAGTATCAACATGATCAATCTCCTTTTTGATTGGTGGACCAAGGTTAGAACTATGAGTTCACTCATGTCAACCCCGAGCATAAAAAAAACCAGGACCGAATCTCTCCGGCCCTGGCTACAAACACAACAACCGCAAAACAAACGGCTGAACCCATTAACTTCTCTTCTGACGGCCTGAAACTCCCTTGCGTTTGGATTTTGTGATCGAGATACCCGTGTTGGCTTCTCGCTCTTCTTTGCTCGGAACTTTTTTTAATTCGGTGAGCGGTATTACCGTGAATCTGTCGCCTAGTCTTACCGTCTCAACTCCATAGGTCTTGATTAGCTGATGTGCTCTCTGCCTGCTGACTCCCTCGGCTGCAGCGAATTCAGCAATCGTCACAAACTGACGCTTCATGCTTTGCCTCACTTGTGCCCGAACGGGCGGCGAATTGCCATAGATTTTCCTCGAGGTTTATTGGTAAAAGGTATCCACGACGAATCCTTTAGTGCTTCGTAACCTAAGTCTTGTCAGATTGCAACATAAAAACAATAGCAAATCAACCTGCAGCATAAAAATAGCAGCAAAATCCAGCCTTGATACTTCCTCGCCACTTCACTCACGTCAACGCCTTTAGCAGAAGAAACTACCTGGGAGTGGAGGATAGGGGACTGATATACAAGCATGAAAACTCCCGGCATAGTATTGACGAGTTTAATCCCTTTACTAGAATCAAGCGAAAGGGAGAACAGTCATGAAATTATCAGAGCTATATATCGACCTACTCGAAGTCAATCTCAAGATCACTTCCGATTCAACAAAGAAGCACTACAACCTCTGCATTCGGCACCTCGAGCAATGCCTCGGCGAGGTTCCAACCATCAATCACCTGACCAACCGAACGCAGACTAAGTTTGCTCGCTGGCTACAGGATCGTGGCCTCGCACCCGCATCGGTCAACCAGAGGCTGCACTACTTGCGTGCTCTCTGGCGATTTGCCTGCAGGCAGAACCTGTGCGACCGATGGCCTGAGAGTGTCTCTGTTGTCGAGCCCGAGAAGACCCCGGACGCATACTCCGACGAGGAGCTTGCACGCCTGTGGAAAGCGATCGACGAAGCAAAGGGGTCAATCCCTTTTACCTGCTCGATCACGCAAGAAGAGCTGTGTATTGCAGCGTCTAAGTGGTGGCGAGCTTTTTTCCTGGCGGTCTACCACACTGGTGAACGGTGCTCAGCTGTTCGCTCTATCCGGTTCGACTGGATTCGCGGCGACTACCTCTACGTGCCAGCAAGCGTTCGCAAAGGCGGCCAGAAACCGAGGGTCTATTGGATCTGCGACGAGCTGGCTCAGTCAATTGAAGACATCGGAACCCCGAAGCGAGAACTCGTTCTGCCCATGAAGCCGAGCATGTATTATTTCAGGCTCAGGAAGATCCTCAGGGCTGCTGACTTGCGACAGCCAAGACAGGGTGCCCAACGAATGCGACGAACGCACGCCAGCCTTGTTGCAAAGTACGGAGGCGATGCGACGAAGGCTCTTGGTCACAGCACTTCGAGAATTACTGAGCGATATTATCTCGACCCAGGCGTGGCTGAGGTTCGACAGGAGAACGCAGTCTTGCCAGCCGTCAAGGCTCGTCATCACGAGTAACGAGCCTTCATTTATCCCCTCCCAGTCATGGCAGAAAAACCGGATGATCCCAATCCGAAACCGTGATGGTCGACCCTCTCGACTCGCCGTATGCACGGAGCCAAAATTCATCCTCCGACTCAGCGTTCTGCACATCACTAACCGACCAGCCGTATTCATCGCGTGTGACCACCACGTCGCAGCCGTGTTTCTTTGTTATGGTCGCGGCGATTTCGGTAGGTGAGCTACCGAATTCACTGAAACCGTCACTCTCAAATTCGCTCCATTCTTCAACCCACGCAGCTAATTCGGCGGCTGCGTCACCCGCAAATCCCGATCCGCTCCCATTGATGCGAATCCATTCGCATTCGTGGAGATGCTGGCACTGACCGCTTTCGACGTAAGCGGATACGTGGCTGATCACGTCGCCTGCGTCCCATGCGGGCCATGTTTTCTTCTTGCCGTTTTTCTCTTCGGTAATTATTGCCGGGTAATAGATCATCTCTTTATCCTTTATTTGGGTAACGTGCATTTTCAACTCGGATGACTGCCAATCCAATTCCCCGAATGTTGTCCAGCTATCCATTGTCTTCTCCTTCATCTTCGTGTGGCAGATATGGCACGTATAATTCGGCGACTTCCTTTGACGCCTCGTAGATAAACGAGAACGTCCTCCCCTGCACGTGCTTCCCTCGCATCTCGCTGCGTGACTCGGTATCGACGAACAGCTCATCGCGATGACCGTAAGCCAACACGATTGGACTGATAGACACCGAGCCTGTCGGAATGCCCTGGTAGGCCAGCTCCCGAAACAACTGCTGCCCGAAGAAGTGGAAGTCTTCGGATGCTTTTTCCTCTGACTCGCAGGCAAAGTCCACTCCCGCCACATGGGAGTTTCTCCCTAGCCCTTGACCCCAGACGACACAGTCTTCCTGGAATATTTCGCCCGCCTTCTCGACGAAGAATCCATGCACTTGGCAGGGATTCTTTGCATTCAGGTCCACATCGAAGCCGTTGTAGACTTCTCGAGTTGCTTCTTCTTCTTTGCTATCCATTGCTCTTGTCCTTTCGATGAAGTTCGTATCCCGTCACTCGACGGACTAAATTAAAGCCAAGCTCTCTCAGTTCGCCTGGGTGATACCCCTGGTAGGTGCCTTGCTTGCGGTAGCCTTGGGGGCCGATGCACTTGGCCGATCTGATCGACACAAAGCAGGAGCCCCCTGGCAGTAACGCATCCAAGCAGCTGTTGATTGTGTCAATCCTCTCGCCCTCCGATGCAATTACATTAATCACGTAATTACATGTCACGACCTCGTACCTTTCTTCCAGGGCAAAGCGTTCGGGGAAGAAGAAGGGGTCGTATCCAGCAGCATGGTGACCCTTGGACTGGAGCCATCGGACATCTGCTCCTTTGCCACATCCGTAATCAAGGATTTTTGATCTCGGACCTAGGGCCTCCTTGGCAAGCCACTGGACAGGAAGCGAAGGTCTGTCACCTCTCGCGATCGCCGTTAGGTGCGACTTGTTTTTCTTGTTCGGCATCACTCGTCCTCCCATCGGTGATTAAGGCCGGTCATTGCGTGAGCTTCGACCCAGATGCTCTTTGCACTCCGCTCCTTCCCGCCGCAAAGCAAACAGTCATGGCAATTAACCCCGCGAGTGTAGTAGGGACACTCGATGGAATTCGACGGACCTTCCTTGCCTTTGGGAACAACTAGGAAGGTTCGCCATCCCCTCCGCTTTGCTTCTGCGTCCTGTGCTTTATTTGCACAGCTGCATTGCAGGAACTGAGCCAGTGCATCGGCCCTTCGCCTGTCTATCCAGAAGAGCTGGTTGCTGTACCCGGTATGGCCGTCACAGATTGCAGAGAATTTGCGAACGATAGAAACAGGCATTGCAGCTGGGTCACCGTATGCACCCCAGCGGATTCGCCTGCCGACGAAAAGGCTCCGGTGCAGTGCTTCGTCATAGTCCGGGTACTTCTCTTCGTAGTCAGCATCCCAGACCGCACTGGGGCCTTGGCCTTTGTTGACATAGCAGACGACATCTCTAAATTTCTGGGCTCCCTCATCCCAGTAGCCCTGGAATTCACACTTTCCACAGGCCCCTTGGTTTTCTCCTTGCCTGATGGCTTCGTAGGGATCCAGTTCGTCGATCAGGATGTAAACCTGGATCATGGGGCCGGTCTTCTTGTTGTCGGATGGCGTGACCAGACCCGTCGCGATCACTACCACCTGCTGCGGGCCAATCATTGATTTGCCTCTGTACAAAACGACTCCCTGCGGATAACTTTTAGTAAGCATCGCTATTAGCCTTTCTTGTGATGCACAGCCCTCGGTGGTTGCTGCCACCGAGGGTGCTCTTTGGAATTAGAAGTGGCCGCCCTTAACGGCCTCGACTACTGCCGACCTAAGCCAGTCGGCTTCTCTCTCACCAGCACCGAAGTCTCGAATCATCTCCGAGAGTTCGTCATCGAGGAGTTCGACCTCCTCGTATTCGTTTTCGTCGAGGTCTTCGATCGCCAGCAGCTCTTGCCAACGGGCAAGAACTCCCAGATCCTGAAGCTCTCTGACTATCGCTAGATGCTCTTGGTCTAGCTCTGCCTCTCTATTGAGGGCAGATTCGTGTTGGGCAGTCGTTGAATAACGTTGCATGACTTAAGCTCCTGGAAATTTACAAGGCTTCCAACCTCTAGCCCTTGGCGAGCGAGAGAACAGAGTGCGACCTGGATGGCCTGCTTCACGCCTCTGCTGTGGATAAGAATTTTCTTTTCCCTGAACTCGCCGAATGGCTTGTTCTTGGGGCGAACCTGGTAGACGAATTGATAGATCATGAATCCTCCTTGTCTGGAAAAAATGAACCGACAACACGCTGCTCAAACCTGCTTGCCTAACAGCCGCATGAGTTCGATCGCTTGTCACAGGGGCGAATACAATCCCCTGGCCGACATGCCACAGTGATCGTGTTGCCGGTTCCACAACAACCAATACCTTGTCTTGCGTCAATGCCTAGGGGCTAAAAAAAGAAAGGGGGGCCGAGGCAAAGAACCAGATGATTCCAATGGTTGCAATCCATGTCACGATTGCAGCTAGGGTTCGGGTCATTTTAAGTCTCCTTAAGCTTGATTCGGCGAAGTTCATCGCCTGGTTGCAATCCATAAACAGTCTTGATGCGGCGAAGTTGGTCACCTCCAATGTCCTTGTACTCGTGTCGCCCGTTTGACTTACGGGTTTTCAGCCCGTACTGCTTAAGTCGAGAGCTGACTCGTCTCGGCTGGACGCTGTCGAATTCGTCAGGCATCATCGACTTTGCCTGCTCAAGCACTTCGCCAGCAGTAGGTCGCTTTCCGGCCAGGACCAGTTTGGCGAGAGCTTTCAGGAGGGCTTCATCCAGGTCCGGGAGCATCTCCCCATCGGACATTGAAGTGCCCTCGCCGAGCTGATTTTCGGTCGCCTTGGTTGGATCGGATCCCGACGAGCATCCAAAGCTACTGGCGGCCAGTCTCTCAAGGGAATCCCTCGTGATTAACCACTGCCCTGTGCCATCAAGCTGAAAGCACTCGAGTTGGTAGGCACTGTGGTCCTTCATCAGCTGATGGACCCTTGCCTTGGTGACCCCGAGCAGCTTTCCTGCAGCGAAGGCTGTCACCCATTCTGCTTCGTGCATGTTCCTGCACCTTGCTTGTACAAATGCATTCATTCCCTACTCCTTTTCTATTAGTACGACTTCGCCGAAGGGAGGATTAACGTGCCTCCCGAACACGACCCAGACTACCGGGATAGATGGAGGTTCTTGAGGGAACCGTGTCTCCAGGTCTGTGAATGCGATGATCACATTCGGATCACAGTCCTGAGCCCTTTCGAGGGCTTCGACGTGGCATGTGCCCCCGCCTCCATGCTTTTTGCGATCGATTCCTTCGCATGGATCGCACTCCTGAATGCTCGTCACTCGCGAGTCGTGCTGAATGACAGTCGCATGGAACTCCATCTCCTCCCGGAGCCCTGCGATAAATTCCCAGGCCATGTCAGCCTCTTCGCAGTAACAGCTGCCGCTCGTGTCGTTGAGAAGGGCGATCGAGTCAATGCCCTCCGACTGCATGGTTGGCATCTTGATGTCGGCGTAACGCTTATTCAGCCGATTGAAGGTGGCATAGTCGGAGCCACGAGCCATTTCCATGTGGTCCCGAAGGATTTCCTTCCAGTTTTTCCGCCTTACGGTCGCCTTGCCGAGATCCTGCTCCATGGCTCCCGGTAATTCGCCACGACTCCTTGCGTCGCAGACTGCACTTGCTACAGCCTGCTCGACGAAGGATCGGTGCTCCTCGATTTCATCTTCGCCACCTGCTTGGCTGGCAGTAACTTGGCTGGGACTGTTGTCGATGTAGTCCTGCGTTGCAACGCAGTGACCTGGAGCAGGGCCTTCGCCCTCGCCGGGACTGCCATCGTCCTCGCCAGGACTATCATTGCCCTCGCCAGGACTATCATTGCCCCTGCCAGTGCTGCCATTGCCCCTGCCAGTGCTGCCATTGCCCCTGCCAGTGCTGCCATTGTCCTCGCCAGGGCTGCCATCTTCCTTGCAGGTCGACTGGCCTTCTTCCTCCTCTTTCTCCGCCTTGCCTGCAACAAGCTTTGCGTATTGCAGGTAGGTCAGGTCTCTGGGGAGGTCGAAGGGATGCTTGTCCGGCATGACTCCTATGTTGCCGATTGCCGGACCGAACCCCCACTTGACCATGAGGCTGTTGATCTCGAAGTCCATGCAGATGTTATGGTCCTCGAGCGAGAGCATTGGGTGCCTCGCCTTCGCTATCTGCAATTGCTGGTGATGCATTTGCACGACGTGCATCACCTCGTGGACTGATACGTCCTGGAGCAGGGAGACATCGGTTTCCTTCACCCACTCCTCGTTCCAGAGCAGCGTCTTCCAGTCCGTTGCTGCCCTTTCGACTGTGGTCCGAAACTCTTCGCCGAGCTTCATCAGGAGCGAGACGAAGAATGCATGCCTCTTGTCCTGCATCATTCGGACCTTGACCTTATCGAGCTTTCTTGCGGCGTTCATGTGCCCGTCCTTTCTTAGGTGAGGATGTCCAGGTTCTTTTTTGCGAAACCCAGCACAGACTTGTTTCGCATTGCTTCGGGCCGAGCGGCCTTTAGCTGCTGGATGGCAGCTATGCCCAGGGCTGGGCTAAGGGCCTCGACGAACCCGACGAACTTATCCAGCTTCGCCCGGCTGACCTTCTTGTCCCTCGCCACGAACGAGACGCAGGACGTGATCATCGCGTGAATCGCACCCAGCTCTGAGCTGGATGCTTCCTCAGGCTTTTCAAAGCATTCCTCTGGTGTGAGGATCTCTGCCTGGTATTTGATGTGGGCGATGAACTTCGCCGCTGCCTCCTGACCCACGATGGATGCCGCTAGGGCCTGAGTGGCCTTGGGCTTTGACCCTTTCGACGCATCGAGTACTCGACTGAGATACTCAATTGATCGTGGCGTCGAGAACGCCATGCCCGGCGAGGATGGATCAAACCCGTCGAGCAGCTCTGGGTGTGCTGAAACTGCCGAGATGACCTCGGGGCGGACGCCGGCTTGATGTGCCCACCCTACCCACTCTCCTGCGTCTATTCTGACGCTGATCCACGCCATCCGGTTGCGGATATTCGTGGGGAAGGATTCAACCCCGGCCCTGTCTTCCTTGCGGTTTGCTGTTGCAAGGAAGTGAACGTGATCAGGTATCCTCTTCCCTGCCACGACCCGCTCGATGACCGGCTGCATGAACAGCTGCTTCATCTTGGCGGGCAGTTGGCCGAACTCATCCAGAACAATGAGTGTCGGCTTCTCGGGGAAGAACGTTTTCGGCGGGACGAACTGCGTGAACCCGTCAACGACATGGGGGATGCCGTTGCTGTCGCAATAGTCCCAGCACAAGACCTGTAGCACGTTCAGCTCCAGGCCGATGTTATCTGCAATCTGCTTGCAGATTGTTGTCTTGCCACTCCCGGGAGATCCCAGGAGGATCGGCATGATGCTGCCGCCGTTCGGGTGCTCTGCCCTCAGGCAGGTTGTGGCGGCTTCGATGCTTTGCTGTGGGGTGTATTCGATCATCATTGTCTCCTTGATTGGTTGTTGGTTGAAAGTGATAACTTGAGTCAATACCCTGGGTCACAGGGTATTGATTGCTTCCTCGGCCAGCTTGTCCGAGAACCTCGACATCCACTTGTCCGGGTTTTTCACTCGGCAGCTGTAGTGCCAGAATGCCCCGGACATGGACAGTCCCGGCACGTATTTTGCCGATAGTGCTTCGAAGTCCCCGAAGTCGAACATCAGGCCATCGGACCTGGATCCCACCGATCGAATCGGCTTCAAAGCCTTGACAATGGAGTCCGGTATCTCCCTGTTCAAGGCTGACTTATCAAACAATAGCCAGCCCTCCCTCCGCACTGGATCGACCGGGCAGCCGACGGCGTACTCGGCACTAAACACAGTGCAGTCGGGGTTCTCCCCGTGATACTCCGCATCGAGCAGGGCTGCGTTTGTCCCCCGCTGGTGGCAGAGCGTTCGAGCCATCAGTCTCTGGCCCGCGAGCTTCCTCACGATAGGGGGATCCTCCTGTGAGAAGATATGAGAATCCCCTTGGAAGATGGGGATCCTTTCCTGGAGTTTCCCCAGGAGGTCGCCCGCCTTGAGAGTCGAGATATGGGCCTTTTCGAGGTTATCTCGATCCATCCACGAAGACCCGAATTCACTGCGGCAGATGGTCCTGTGCATCCTGAGCCTGTGCGAGCAGCTCAGGATCGGGGCTCGACTCGACTGCCTCTTTCTCATTGCCCGCATAACCAGGCGGGCAATGGCCCTGAGGTCACTCCAGACCTCTATCGCAGAGGCCAGCTTTTTAAGCTGGCGCCCCCGATCCAGGGCCGTCCCGGGGGTGGGTTCGGTCGGCAAACCGCAGCCGGATCTCTTGAAGCATTCCTTCAAGATAGAATGGCTGCTCGCCGTATAGCCGGATGTCGATGTACTAGGGGCCGGCTCGCTTTTCCTGAGCGTGTCATTCCCCTCCGGGGCCGAGCGGGCCGGCATGCCGGCTATTACCAGACCGAGGAGTTCGGCGGCAGGCTGGTGCCAGTCACTTCTCTCCTCGGCCTCGATTGCATCAAGACTAGATTGCAGCCGGTAAGACCCCAGGCTCACACCTGTTATCTCACTGAACCGACTGGAGGCCCGCTCGGCCCAAGCCAGCACGCCCGGGAGATCCTCCCGGCTGTGGGCTTGGGCAAGCCTCTCGAGGACCAGTTCGGTCACTCGAATGAGCCGAGCCGCAGACACTTCTGCGGATGTTTTTTTGGTTTTCATTTCACTTCCTTCCTTTACTTTCACAATTTAGCCCAGGCTTTACCCATGTCAACACCCTGGGCACTAGTGATTGACATGGTTCAACTAAAGAGACTCGAGCCCCTCCTTGGCCTGGATCTCTTTGGCCTTCCCGACGATCTCCTCGTCGAGGGCCTTGGCCAGGCCCTCGCATTCTTCTAGGAGCTTTCGCAGTGAAGGCTCCGAGAGGATCGCCTCCACGACGACTGGCCCGAACTGGCCATCCGCCGGGAGCCTGATGACGAATGGCCCGTCGTGTCTCCACGACGCTTTGGCCACGCTTACGCTTTTTGCGGTAAGCGTGATTTCTTGACTGATCTCCATGGAGATCTCCCTTCTGCCTTTTCAGGCATAAAAAAAGCCCGGACAATGCCGGGCATAAAAAAAGCCCG
>JAAEPE010000141.1 GCA_024222395.1 Myxococcales bacterium | reverse complement strand
TGCTCTAGAACTAGCCAAGGTGCATGGGTGGCCAATAGAAGACATCGCGCAGATAACAATTCGAGAGGGCATAGTCGCCCTCGATCAACCCATCGATGTCATCGGTCAGTGCGTACGAATTCCATCGAGAGAACCCCACACAGACGAACGAGACTATCGCGGCTTGCCGAAGACCAAGCCAGTGTTCTCCTCTCATGTCGTCATCGATAAGGCTCGCGAACCAATTTGGCTCGAGCCACAGGAACAATAGAAAGTGCCGAATCGCGGACATCGCCCGAGGTCACTGATCATCATGTCGCCTTTGCCGACGGGGGCTGGATCGCTCGAGCCTCGAACGTAGAAGCGGGCCCCGATCTTCGCTGATACGCTAGAGACCGGCTGCCTACTTCGCGCACGAACTCGCGAAAGCGTCCTCCGCTTGCTCCCGGAATTCCGACGCCCGGTCTGCCTCGGGCCCGTTCTCTGCGAGCTGCCATAGAGCCTCCGCTCTGTAGTATCGATGCTCACAAGCATGCTGTCCTCGCGGCTCCATCTTGAGCAACCAGTCATAGAGGTCGGCGACATGCGAGAGCTGGGAGTATTGGCCAAGCTTCATGGCAGTACTGTGATTGCGAATAGCTAGCTTGCGTACGGCCGAAGTCGCGGTACCAACACATGCCCCAACCTTTGCCCTGCTTTCTAGCCCCCCAATGTAGTCGGCCATTCTTTGTAGCGAGTCCGTAACTCGGCCGTCGTACCAAGGAGCCATGAGAATGGAGGCCTTCACGCCGCCGGCAAGTAAGAAGCACTCTCGACTATCGTTGGCGCCGTTCGCGAGAAGTTCTGAGTAGACATTGTAGGCTCGATGTCCATCTCCCCGCCGCAGAAGGTTTGCTGCAAATGATTCCCGAGAGTCGCGGTCAAGAAGGTCTTCTGGGCGCACAACGGGGGCGGCTGTCGGATTTGGCAGGAGCTTGAATGCGACGCGAAACTGGTAGGGCGGCTTGCTCCTGGTGGGATGCACTCCTCTTTGAAGCGCTGGGAACCAGACTTCTGCGAGGGCGGTCTCAAGACATCGCGCAAGATCTTTCGTCTCTGAGGTCTCGGCAGCGAGGGTCGCTCTCACTGTGCCGAACCCATCTACGGAACCGACGAGTTCAACAGTCTGTGCGCCTAGAGTTCCCCGTTTCGCGGCAGCTAGAGCGCAGGCTCTATACGCCCCAAGATTTTGACGAAGGCCGCGATGAACAAGCCACCTGTTGTAGTGGAAGCTTCGGCTGACGGAGCCGAGCCGAACCTGCGGAAGAGCCGCTCGTATCGTCATGATGGGCTGGCGTATCTCGACAACATCGATGGCCGACGCGCTTGGGGTCGCAGTGGATCTTGATCGAATTTCCGCACGAGGACCGTAGAGCCGCTTGGGCCGCGCAACGGGCTCTGCCCCCACGACATGGTCGCTGGGATCAAAGACGATTTCAAATGATGTGTCGACCTGGCGGGTTGAGGGCCGCCGCAACCATGCGTCTGAGAGAACGTCCTCAGCACACTCAACGAGTCGTTGGCTATCGGGAATTCTTGTCGCACTTTCCAAGGACGAAACGACGCCAACTGCGTCGAACTTCATGTGCAACGCGAGCGTGCCTCCATATAGTTTCCTTCCCGTGTAAGCCCAGCGATAACAATCCTCGAGCCGAAGCGTTTCAGCGACAATCGCATCAACGATCTCATTACTGGTGATAGGAGAAACGACGGGCCGTACTCTCTCCGAGAACCGCGGGCCGTAGTCAATCGGCTCAACCGTGAGTTCGAGCATCTTGCGTTGGCTATCCTTGCCAGCGAAGCTCTGAGACGCTTCCTCTACGATTTTCCCATCGTGATCGAGGGTGGCAGGAGGCTTGGGTCCCCTGCCGGAGGTTGCAGTGCCGCACGCGAGCGGGCACAAGATTCCGACTATGGACACCGCTCTGAGCACCCTAGAAGGATATTCGTCCCGAGAAAACCAGTTGTCATTGGTTTGTCATCCCCCTGTTCGCGGGTGGCCTGTCACTAGCGCACTAAGGAGACGGGCTACTGATACCAACAGCCTCACGTGACTTGGGAGATGGCTGTCTAACTCGCGCATCGGGACTGATTCCCGCGTGCTAATTTTTCGTAAAAACCCTGTAGTTATACGCCGTTACATGCGCTAGACAACGGCCCTGGACCGACTCTCGTCAGTCCGTCACACTCGAGCCGATTATGGAAACTTCGAACCGCCGCAGCTCAAAAATCAAGGCCATCCTCAAGACCCTTAACGTCGGCGAGAATCCCGACAAGGATGCGATTCGTGAGCTGGTTCGGCAGCTACCCAAGAGGCCTCGAACACGGATTTTGCGCACCGCCCTGGTGAGCTACTTCGAGTCCGAAGCGCTCAAGCCCTACCAGGCCGAACTCATCAAGCTTCAGGCGCACCTCGAAGCCACGGGTCGCAAGGCGATCATTCTCTTTGATGGACGCGACGCCTCAGGAAAGGGTGGCACGCTCCGGCGCGTTACACGCTACATGAACGAAAAGCACTACCGGGTTGTTGCCTTGGGTAAACCCTCGGAGCACGAACGCACCGAGCTTCACATGAAACGCTACATCGAGCAGTTCCCTCACGCAGGTGAGATCGTGCTTTTTGATCGTAGTTGGTACAACAGAGCCATGGTCGAGCCCGTCATGGGCTTTTGCACGCCAAAGCAATATCGGCAATTCATGAGCAAAGTGAACTCTTACGAGGAAAGCTCTGTTGCCGACGGCAAGACCATTCTTCTCAAGCTCTACTTTTCAGTTTCGAAAGAAGAGCAGTCGAAGCGCTTTGAACGGAGAAAGAACGATCCGCTCCGAGTTTGGAAATTGAGCGAAGTCGACTTGCAGGCTCAGGCTCTGTGGGAAGAATTCACCGAGAGCAAGTACGAGCTTCTGCGAAAGACGCACACAGAGCTCAATCCCTGGCACATCATCAAATCGGATAACAAGCACCTCGCTCGCCTCGAGACGATGAAGCTCATCTTGCGCTCCATAAAGTATCGCGGACGCAGCCGAAGTCTCGATATGGCGCCCAATCCGAAGGTACTGGTGGCAGGTGATAAAGAACTTAGGCGCATGAAGCGCGAGCGCAAGAAGTACGGCCAGGCCGTTCGCTAGATCCAAGCAAGGAGATACATATGGGAATGAAGCCAAGAGGAAATCTCGATCCCGAGACCGTAGCCCGCCGCAAGGGCACCAACGATTTTGCGCCGCAAAAAGACCTGAAGAAGATAAAGAACGAAGTCTACGAGAAGAAGCTCTCACAACTTCAAGTCGAACTCGTTACGTTGCAGGAGTGGATCAAAGCCCAGGGTCTGCGAGTCGTAGTGATCTTTGAGGGGCGACGCTGCCGGCAAAGGCGGCACTATCAAACGCATTCAGCAACGCCTGAGCCCACGAGTCTGTCGCGTTGCAACGGCGCTAGAAATTGGGCCAATCTCACCGTAGCACACCAGGACTCGGCTCCTCGTAGGAGCCTGCGTGTTGTGTGAGGATGCGGGGCTCAGCCAGATCTACACCCTTTCCTTAGGTGCGATGGCGAAGCGATGCCAAAGACCGCCCGGGTCTTCACCATCCTGGCTAGATTCTCGAATCCGGCATCGATATCGCGCCAGAAGTAGACTGTATTCATCGATATCGCTCGGTCGACCTGTCTGTCCGGCAAATCCTCCGCGCCCTCGGGCCATACTTCAAGCTGCTCCTTGGCCAGGGGTCACGACCATCGGCGGTAGGCGCGCGCGCATGCTCTCGGATGGCTCGGCCGCGACCACGCGAACTCCCTCGGTGAGAAGTGCATCTACTCCGAGTCCGCCACCAAAGCCAAGCTCGAGAACACTCTCGCTGTGCTGCGCATCGAGTGCGCAGAGCGCTCGATGGTACGACTCAGCGTTGACTCGATTGAGAAGGCGGGCCATCGGCCGAGCGAGCAGCCCTCGCTTCTGCCATCTTTGCCGCATTGCGATTCGCAAAGACCTGCATGATGTAGGGAAATCCCACGTGCACCGTGTTCAATTTGGGCGCGAGCTGGGCCGAGAGGCCAAAGAGAATTACTACAGCTCTCTCCACGAAGAACCAGCCGTCAGGATAGGCAACAGACTTCATCAGTTCTCGGAGTTCATCGCGTTTCACCTCTGGGTCGGCGAGCTTCTGAGCAACTGCCGGAGATATCTTGCTGAAGTCTTTGATGTCCAAACTCATCAGCTTTTCGAAATATGTGCGCACCGCCTTCTTGAGAAGGACCTTGTCGCCGCTCTCGGCAACGAAGCCCATGGACTCGATGCCTTTGATCACCAGATCATCCTGGCCAGACATGACGCCTGAGAGAATATCAAGCATGCCATCGACGAGGCCCTCGGATACTTCACTCGCGGAACCCAGGTCGAGAACGACAATGCGTGCCTGGCCCTCGGGGCCACGCTGTACGAAGAAATTGCCCGGGTGCGGATCTGCGTGGAAGAAGCGATCGAAGAAGAGCTGCTTGTAGAAGACCTGCACCAGCTTGGTGGCAACATCCACCGGGGTGAGCCCCATCTTCGCGAGTTCTTCGGAGCGAGAGATCTTGCTGCCTTCCATGAAGCTCATCGTCATGACCCGATTGCAGCTCAGCTCAGGATAGAACTCGGGAAAGAGGACGTCGGGGTCATTGTAAAAGTTCGCACTCATGCGCAGCAGACACTCGGCTTCGTTATCGAGGTTGGTTTCTCGCTCCAGCATGTCTGCTAGCTGGTCGTGCACTTTCTCGATCTGCTGAATCGGGACAAACCATCGATACACTCGAATGGCCCAGGCAAGCACTCGTAGGTCGATCTTTATGATCGTTGCGACGTTCGGATAGAGAACCTTGACTGCGACACGGTGGCCTTCGTGAGTCGTCGCCTCGTGAACTTGCCCGAGCGAGGCTGCCGCAATTGGCTCTCTCTCGAACGTCGCGAATAGCTCTGCTGGCGACTTCCCAAGGGCATTTGTTACAGCGCGCTCGACTTCTCGATAAGGGCGGTGGGGGACCTCATCCTGGAGACCCTCAAGCTCTTCCGCATAGGCTCGTGGAAGAAACGTTCCCATAATGGAGAGGATTTGCCCGAGTTTGATGTAGACGCCTCGGAGCCTGATGAAGCCTTTGTACATGCGTCGTGCGTTTCGCCGATGGACTCTCTTCCAACGCGCACGCATGCGTTTGCGTCCCGAGGCTCGGTGTAGGGCGAGCTGCAACATATAGCTGCTGAGAATCCACCCAAAGAGCCATAGGGCTCGAATCAATCTGAGAACAGCCCACACGAGTGGCACAAAACTACCACGTGAAGGCGGCTCGGCGGCGGAGAGCGACGCTGTCGTGCCTCGCACCTCCTCTTTTCGTTTCTTGCGGGAGTGGCTGGACAGTTTGAGAAGTACATTTAGTTGCTCGGCAGTAGAGCTTTGCCCTTGCGAGAGCACTGTGATTCCTAGAAACTCAATTGCAAGACAGCCCTCCAATATCAGTTGCTCGCCTCTTGTTGCTCACAACACACCCGAAGAACGCGCAACGCAAAGAAGCGGATTCCCCGGAAATTCGCTTGAGTCCTAGCGAGGGTGGTCGATGGAAATCTTTGGGACTGGCAATCGACATGGAACGAAGAAAGTATGGCGAGCGAAGGCGTCTTAGACGCATCGAGTGTCATACCCATGATGCATGGTGCCCCCGCTTGGAGGTCCGCAGTTGGGAGAGAGCAAGGTGCTCTTTCAGCGACGGTCTTCTCAGCAACACGAGGTCTTTGGCAGCAAGGGCAAGTGCTTCTTCGAATATAGTCCGAATAGGTGCTCCGAAGCCAATGTCCTCAAACCGACAGTCGACCTCGACGACCTTTGAATACAACCTCTTGAACCACTAGCAGTAGTAGGTAGACCTTGACGACCTACTAGGGATGGCGTAGCGTTTACATATGGCGAAGAAGCAAACCCGTCGAAGCATCAGTGTCAGTCGTGGCACTTACGAGCGCCTAAAGGCGTATTGTGAAACCAATCAAATCTCGATGAGCCAGTTTGTTGAGCGTCGAGTAGGAGACTATCTGGGGCGTTCTGGCGCAGCACCCCAACCGGCTCCATCGGCTCCGTCAGCTCCGCGAGCAGCTAGGCCCGCAGCAACGCCGGCCAATGAACCTGTTCGAACCGATGCATTTTCCATCGCAACCGGTACTCCAGCACAGCCAGTAGCTGCGCCCATCACGGCACCGGCTCCCGCTTCCAGACTCTCATCGATCAACCAACCGATTTCTCAGGCCGTTGCGGCTCCCAAGGTTGCTCCGAAGCCTTTGAGCGATGAGCCCATGCTCAAAGATCCGGACGAGAAGCTCTCAGCAGACCAGATTTTTACGTTTTAGATCTGTCACATTCCCCTTTGGGAATGTGACCACACAGCCGCGTAGCGCACATTCTATGACTACCCATATCGTGTCCCAGTCGGGACTACGACTTGAATGGTCATAGAATGCGCGCCTTTCGTCCTGGACGCACCGCCAGAAGCGGAAGCTGCGCGGACCCAGTCGAAGGCTTTCGCTGCGGACGCTCCGGACGGGGCATGTTCCCTGCGGGAAGATGCCCTACCAGGCCTGGTAGGCGAGGTTGCACTTCGCTGCGAAATGCAACTATGGAAAGTTCGCTTCGACCACCGTAGTGATGCCGCCGCGTACCCAGAAGTCACCGATGACCTTCATCCGCCTAGGCGAGGTTGCTGCAACCAGGTCGTCGAGGATTTGGTTCGTCACCGCTTCGTGGAAGCAACCCTCGTTGCGAAAGCTCCACAAGTACAGCTTGAGCGATTTTAGCTCAACGCAGGTTTGATCGGGAACATATTCGATGCGGATCGTCGCAAAGTCTGGCTGGCCGGTTACCGGGCATAGACAGGTAAACTCGGGGCAATCAAAGCGAATCTCGTAGTCGCGATCGCTTTTCGGATTCTCAAACGTATCCAAGTGCTTAGTAGGCTTGCTGGGCATTATCTCACTCGTACTGGCTGATCTTTCGAGGGCCTTCTAAGTTCTTTTCTGGCGTTCCTCGAAGAGTCGTCTTAGCATAAGAGTACGGACATGTGTCGTCTAGGGGGCAAACCGGTAGCGATTGTGCTGCCTGTGAGTGTTCTAGTAACTGACCCTTCGAGGTCAAACATACAAACGTCCAGTCAGGGAACCGCTGCCGTTGGAAGAAGAAACAGCGTTGACTGAGCGGGCCGAGATGGCCGGGCGCTGGCCGAAAGCCAGGGGAGGTGACAGAAGATGAGTGAAAATAATCCAATCCATACAGCCCTAGAGGCTGACTTCTAACCTCTTCTGGTAGTTACCCAGAATGAAGAAGTAGGGGGCCGACGAGAGTCGGGCCCTTTTTCTTGTTCTACCCCGACGCTACCTCGTAGCAGGGGAATCAGCGAGCTAGCCTGAATCCGTCACCTGATTCAGGCTAGTATTCGAGATCGGAAGTCCGTTCCGGGTTATTGGTCGACCGGAGTAAGGGGCCATGAAAAATTGTCGATGACGACTTGAACCAACTCATCGAGATTCTCTCGAAAAGGAGTCGGCTCCCATCATCCGTGATGGTCTGCCATGTCGAGGCACCAACGGTGCACGGTGTCTCGACGCACGCGGAAGTGCTTGCTTGGCTCGACTTCGGGGTCAGACTCGACGAGCACGGCCGAGCCATACTTGCGAGCACGAAGATGCGTCGCGCCGTGTTGATGGAGCAGTTCTTCAACGTGCTCCGCATTGTAGTGTTCAGCTCTGCTTTTGAACATGGTTCCGGAGGATTCCTTAGGTGGATTCGCGCTTTCGATTCTGGAGTTTGTCAGTACGCCAGGTCCAGCGGAAAGGATGATGTT
>JAAEPE010000140.1 GCA_024222395.1 Myxococcales bacterium | reverse complement strand
GTGGTCCACCGCCAAATGGGCTCGTCGTCATTTTCGCCTCGGGCGGCCCCCATGACCGCCCTCTTGGGCGCTTGGCGACCACCACTACGACACTCACGAGGCCGGCTCAACCTTCCCGCAAATTGATCCCGTTGGGATCCTCGGGTCGCTTCTTGAGATCACGCAGCGTGAACGTGATGGGCCCCTACGGGGCTATCGAGCCTGGCGGCTAACACTTGTGGGCGCCTGGGATCCGTCAAGCCCGCCAGCATGCGCTCTAAGAACTGCAGCGCCGCCTGCTCGTTTTCGATTTCGATTTTCTGTGCTTTGGTAGCTCGGGCCATCCCTGTCAGAACATACCGGGAGGCCCGTATCGATCCTAGGAGACAACAATCGCAGCGCCGTAGGGAACGCTACAGAGCTAAGCCTTAGAAATGATCTGACTTGCGAGAACTCGATCGCCCTGAGGCTTTGCCCCTTCAGTTTGACTCCAAGTTCTCGGGAAACCTACAATCCGAGCCGTGGAGGCCAAAGCAAAGGTTACGAAGGAGGTCCTCTGCGAAGAGGCTCGCTTCATTCTTGCCAACATGATGGCGGAGTCGAAATACGGTCGTCAGAACTCGTACGACGACATTCGCCGTGTATGCGAAGGGGCGGTTTCGATCCCTTTTACCGAGTACGTTGGATTTCTTGAGAAATCCGGCTACCTCAAACACGATCTCGACAAGGAGTCTCTTGAGGTTACGAGCCTCGGGGAAGACGTTGCCAACGGCAGCAGCCTGACAGAACTCACCGTTCAAGCGGTAGCGCACTTCAAGAGCGCGCGTCGCGGTAAGGGACGTTCAAGTAAGAAGTCTTCTGCACCAACCAAGATACCGCCTAGGCGCGAGCGATTTGAGGAACCCAGAGGCGGCGATGGTCGTAGCGCAGGCGAGGTGCTCGATTCTCGATACGAGAAACTGGCTTCGATTGGCTCCGGTGGCGTTGGTACTGTGTATCGTGCGAGGCAAGTGCCACTGAATCGCCAGGTTGCGCTCAAGGAGATACGCGACCTCTTCAGCTTCTTTGCCGAAGAACAGCGCCCGGAGATTGTGCGCCGCTTCACCGACGTTGTGCGCGCACATGCTGAGCTGGCGCATCCCAATATCTTGCCTATCCACGATGTGAACCTTGAAAAGGAGTTCCCCTACGTGGTGAGTGAGCTGTGCCCGAATGGTTCTGTTCGCAGGCTCATCTCAGACGCTGAGACAATTCCGGTTGGATTGGCTCTTAAATACCTCCTGCAGACTCTGCATGCATTGCAGGCTGCACACCGAGAGCGTGTGAGCCACCGAGGTCTCAAGCCTGAGAACATGCTTATCGATGCCTATGGCAACGTCAAGGTAGGCGACTTTGGCTTCTTGCGAGTTGTCGAGCGCGATCAGTCTGTGATTCGTCAGGTCTACGTCGGCATGGGGACGGTGGCCTACATGGCCCCAGAGCTCTTCGTCGATCCAACCGGCGCGGGCCCGCAGGCTGACATCTACGCTCTTGGTATTATCTTCTACGAGCTGCTCACGCGAAAGCTCCCAGGAAGGCGCTCGCCAATGCCTTCGGAAGTCGACCCCAAACTTCCAGAAGGTCTCGATGACATCTTCGACTTGATGACACGAGATTCACGGAGCGAACGCTACAGCACCGTTGATGACATCCTCGATGACTTCAACAAGATCGATGGGCTCAACGAGGTCATGGACCAGCAGTAGCAAGTACTTGCCACGGAGAATCCGCTAAGTCTTAGGGTTTCGCGATGCGAAACCCGTAGCAGCCGGGTAGGGCGCTTGCTCAGGGGTTCTCAGTACGAAAACCGCGCCGGGACAAAGCGTCGCGGCCTACTTTGCTGCTCTCTCTCGAGTCTCCCCGTAGCGGCAATCCCCTGTGTTCCCAATTTCGGCTTTGCCGTACGGGGCGCTTACGAAGCAATCGCCCTACTTGGTTGCAACGGGTTTTGTGGGCAAAACCCTAGATCGAGGCCAGGATGCTCTGCACTTCGTCTCGCTGCCGGAGGCCGAGGCGGGTGTAGATCTCTAGGCACTGCGTGAGGAGCTTGCGCCCCTGGTCAAACTGCCCTTGCTCGATCTTGTAGCGCCCATAGCTCTCGAGCCCTTTTGCCAGCTCAGTCTCGTTGCCAACTGTCTGCAGTAGATCGATCCCCTGCCTGAAGTAGTTTTCGGCCTTCGGTTCGATCGCATCACCACCCGGCGGCTCTTCAACAGTCTGTGTCTCGTCGAAGAGCGTACCGCCGAATACTTCTGCGAGAGTGAGCAGGGCACGCCCTTCGTAGTCGCGGAGTCCCGATCCCGACGCCACTGTGTGAGCGCGGTGTGCCAACTCACGGGCCGCACTCGAATTTCCGAGGACGTGCTCGAGCCTTGCCATGTTGCGGGTCGCTTCGATCTCGAGTCTTCTATCGGCGATCTCGGAAGCAATCTGCACCCCCTCAGTGAGGCGTCGGCGAGCTTCATCGTGTCTTGATTCGGTGAAGGCAATCTCACCGAGGTTTGCCAGCACATGGGCTTGGAGGGGAAGAGCGCCAATATCCTCGGCTTCCTTCAGAGCTTGCTCCCAGCCTTCTCTTGCCTCACCAAGCGAGCCGCGTTCGTAGGCAATCACGGCAAGATTGTTGAGCGACGAGGCAACACCGGCGCGGTCGCCGGTCTGCCTCCGTAGGTCAAGGGCCTCGCGATGGCAGTTGAGGGCCTCATCGAGGAAACCGCGGTCTTGCTGAATGTTGCCAAGTGTGGAGAGAGATGTAGCGATGGATCGAGGATCGCCACCCTTGCCACGTCGCTGCAGCCCCTCGGTGACCTTCGCGTAGGCCTCCTCGAAATTGCCTCGGAGGTACTGCACCTGCCCAACATCGTCGAACGAGCCAGCAACGCCTCGTTCATCTCCGGCTTGCTCGAAGAGCTGCAGTCCACGGCGGAGGTAGTCGAGGGAGAGCTTGAGGTCGCCCTTATTGCGCCATACGCGACCCATCTTATTGAAGGCCACTGCCGCCTTTGTGCGTGACGCACAGATCCAAGAGAGGCGGAGCATTCTCTCGAAGCCGCCAATGGCTGCATCGTAGTCACCCTTGAGCTCGTAGACCGATCCAAGATCATGCCATAAGTGGATGCGTGCGGCCTGATCCGCCTGTCCTAGGCACTCGAGTGCATGACCGTAGAGCGCGATGGCTTTGTCGTTGAAGAAGTTGGCTCGCGCGTGCTCTGCAGCGCGGCGATAGCGGCGTGATGCTCCGCGAACGTCTCCGGCGAGTTCTAGGTGCCGCCCAATGTCTTCTTGGGCGCCAGGATCGAGACCGTTGGGGCGAAGCTCAAGCCACTGGGCGCATCGGAGGTGGCCAACCTCTCGTGCATCGGCGCGGCAATCATCGTAGACGCGCGACCAAAGGAGAGGGTAGGCGAAACGATATTCTTTCTCGCCGGGCTTGCTGGTTTCTTGTAGCTCTACGAGCCACTCCTGAGAGAGCAGGTGGCTGAGAGCTTGGCTCGCTGTTGACTTCGTAACATCACCAGCCTCAGCAATGTCCGCGAGTGTTGGACCGTCTGGATCGGTGGTCACGAAGGTCTCAGCTCGGATGAGCGCAACAATGGCATCTAGCCAGAAGGTCTCGCCGATGATGGCTGCTTGGTGCAGAACCTGACGAGCCCCCTCGGGCATCGTGCGAATGCGCGCTTCAACGACGTCGTGATGGCGCTTTGGCAGGGGAGTCTTTGTGAGTTGGAGTTGGTCTACCGTCCAGCCAGCCTTGCTGCGTACAATGACGCTAGCCTCGAGTAGGTAGCGAACTAATTCGAAGATGGCCCTTGGAGAGCCGCCAAGTTTGGCCGCGTGGGCGACCAGGGTCGCGGGAACCTTGGTTACCGAGCGGCAAAGCTGGGTGAAGAGCGACGTGCTCTCGGCCTCTGTTAGTGGCCCCAGCTCGAGAGTCTGCATTTCGACATCCGTATCACCGAAATGGGGGAAGCCCTCATAGAGCTCACTGGTCGCGGTTCCAAGGACTACGATTGGCGAGGACGAAAGCCCACTCACCAAGAAGTGCACGAGGTTGATCGTTGCTGAGTCTGCCTGCTCGAGATTTTCGAAGCAGAGCACCAGTGGGCCGGCTTTGGCATCGGCCTGGCAGAAGCGCTTGAGCGCGAGGAATGTGCGCACCTCGAGCTGTTGGTGAGAATTCGCGATTGGAGTGACCACCTGCGAATCCTCGAACGGGCGACGCATGAGATGGGCGAGGAGGTGTGCGACCTCGATGACGCGCGAAGCGCTCATGACTTCCGCAATGCCAGCTTCGATCTTTTGGTGAGCGGTAGCGTCGGAGTCGGCAGCGAGAATGCCGAATCGAGCCGAAAGGATCATGGCCATCGCCGCGTAGGTCTTGTCGCTGGACTTGCAATTACCAACCAGGACGCGCACGTCCGGATCCAAATCCTCAATCACCGTGACAAATTCGCGGAGGGTGCGGCTCTTGCCCATGCCGGCTTCTCCGACTAGCAGCGAAAAGCACAAGGAGGACTTGTCGATGGTGGTCGCAAAGGTCTCTTCGAGAGTGTCGAGTACCTCGCGCCGACCGGTGTAGGACGGCCTTAGCTCAAAGGGTGGCCTGACGTCGATGTCCACGTCGGTGCTGGGGAAGAGCAGCTGGGCACCCAGGGCGCCTTTCGACTGTGGCGTCGGTGGCACTACCTTGGGCAACTTCCCTAGATTTGTCAGACTGCTCATTTGCTCTCGTTGATCCATCGCGCCCCCCGTCTCCCCGTTTCAAAACGACCGGAAACTAGACGCAAGGCCAGGGCTTGTCAAATGTCCTTTGTACACTGATCTGTGAGTCGATCGTACGATTTTTGAGTCACCTTCAATACTTCTGAGGGGATCCGCCTGGGTGTTCCGTTTCGATCCCGGAGAAAGTAGTGCAGGGACACCGGGAGGATCGGCCCCTGGCCGTTCTCCAGTCTCTCGCAGTTGGCCTTCTCAAGGTCCTCGAAAAGGCCTGGCAGCATTCTCGCCGTCCAGGATTTGGTGTCATGAAGAAGCACCACCCCGCCTCCCTTGCTCAGGATCTCGCGAAGGACTCGCTCGGCGATACCTTTGCGCTGGGCCCTGACGAAGTCTTGTGAGTCGATGTTCCAGCGAACTGTCGTCTTGCCTCCCTTCCGCAGCATTCGTCGGATGGGGCCGCTGGTGGCGCCGAACGGCGGCCTGAATAGATGTACGGGATGCCCGAGTACCTTGGCGAGATCTGCGGCATTGCCGTCAATCGCGGCCCGGGCAGCCTTGGTGCTCAGGCTGGGGAGATGCTGATGGTTGCTGGTGTGGTTGCCGATGACGAATCCGCGCCTCTCCATGTCACGGAGCAGCTCTGCTCCAGCCTTCGCAGTGTCATTGGGTTTCGCAAAGTGGCGGCCGACCACGAAGAACGTGGCTGGCACCTCGAAGCGTTCGAGAACGCTGAGAATCTCAGGCGTCGACTTGAGGTCTGGGCCGTCGTCGAAGGTGAAGGTCACGTAGCCTGGCGCCTCCTTGCCCCCGACGATCTTCGCGTTGGACCAAGGTGAGATGGTCTCCTCGGCCGGTTCCACTGGCGAGGCAGCCTCGCCCTCGGCGTGTGTTGTGCCTCCCAAGAGCAGGATGCAAAGGCCGATGAGATGCGCTGATAAACGAAGGCGCTTCGTTGGCAGTCGCGACATGTTGGCAAAACCGTACCACGGCGCCACCTCGTGCTATCGTTTCTCTGTGACTGCGACTGTGTTGTCTACGGCGCATTTGCCTATCGACATCGGCCCCTACCTCGGGGGCTTGGATTATTTCGAGCCTTCGAGTGGTGAGCTTGCGCGGTGCGAAATTCTCGAAGAGATCCGCGGCGCACGCGCGCTGATCTCCCTGCTAAGTGTCCGAGTCGACGAGGAACTCTTGGATGCCGCACCGAATCTCAAAGTTGTCGCCAACTACGCCGTCGGCTACGACAATGTGGATGTGGCTGCCGCGTCTGAGCGTGGGATCATTGTGACGAACACGCCGGACGTGCTCACCGAAGCCACGGCTGATTTCGCCTTTGCCCTGCTAATGGCTTCGGCGCGGCGTCTAGGCGAGGGGGAGCGCCTCTTGCGTTGCGGCGCCTGGATGGGCTGGTTGCCTACTCTGCTTCTCGGCCAACCAATTCATGGCAGATGCCTCGGCGTCGTGGGCGCGGGCCGCATTGGGCAGGCCATGCTCAGGCGTGGCAGGGGGTTCGGAATGCCGCTTCTCTACAGCGGGCCTCGGCCTGTGGCGCAAGCGGAGGCTCTCGGTGCACGCCGCTGTAGCACCGAAGAACTCTTGGCCTCGAGTGATTTCGTCTCGTTGCACTGCCCGCTCAATCGAGAGACCAGGCACCTCATCGACGCCGAGGCTCTTAGTCGCATGAAGGAGAGCGCAGTGCTCGTTAATACGTCTCGCGGTGGGTGCGTCGACTCCGAGGCGCTCGCGCGAGCCCTCAAGGCGGGACTGATCGCAGGAGCTGGTTTGGATGTCTTCGAAGGCGAGCCCGGCATCCCCGCGTCACTGCTGGAATGCGAAGCGGCGGTGCTCGCCCCACATATTGGCTCTGCTACCCACGAGGCGCGGCAAGGCATGGCACGAATCTGCGCCGAAGCAGTGGCTGCTGTTCTCTCAGGCAAGCTCGCAACGACTGCGCTAAACCCCGAGGCCGTGACATGAGCCAAGCGCCGTCTGTGCTTGTCCTAACCTCCTCAGGATCTATTCCCGGGGTTGTGACTGCTGTCTTGGCAGCTCTTCAGGCTGGGGGTGTTGCGCTTCGTGCCTATGACGGTGGGCACGTAGGCAGCGAGGGGGGAGGGGCCATCGATTGGGTCATGCGAACGATTGGTGGAGACGTGCTTGAGCACCAGCTCGGTCGGGAAGTTGAGAGCTTTCGTCCCGATGCACTCGTGTGCTTCGAGGCAAACGCAGCGAGGGTGGCCTGTGAACTACGTGATGGCAGTGCTCGGCCGTTTCCTGTGCTAGCGGTCATCCAGGACCTAGCACCCAGCGCGTCTTGGGCACAGAGCGAGGCGGATCGTTATTTCGTTGTCGACGATGAGGCGGCAGTGCAGCTAGAGGATCATGGCGTTGCAGGCGGGCGCATCCTCCCCGTCGGCTGCATTGGCGAGATCGACTATGCGCAGGCGGGCGCCCTCAATCGAAAGACACTCAAGAAACGCTTCGGTCTCGAGGATCGCGTCGTCTTGGTCGAGGTCGAAGGTCTCGGAGCGGAACAGAGCGGCCAGCTTGCACTGCAGCTTTCGCTGCTCAGTGGCGATATCACTTATCTCTTTGATGCCGGGGATGACACGGATGCAGCGGCTGCACTGCGTGTGCAAGTGCCCATACTAGACATGAAGGCAAAGCTCTTTGGCCGAACAGCAGATGCTCCGTTTCTGTGGCGTTGTGCCGATGCGGTGGTTACTAGGGCGAATGGGATGTCGCTTGGGCGTGCCATTGCTGTCGGCGCCAAGGTTGTGTGCCTGAGCCCAAGTACGGGGGCCGAGACACACCTCGCCAATGCGCTTGAAGAGCGTGGTCGTGGGGCGATTGCGTCTAACGCCCTAATGGTGGGAAGCGCGCTTGAGCGGCTCTTGGCAAACGCTACTGTGCCTGAGAAAGCGGCCGGCATAGACGGCGCTGCGGTGGTTGCAGATGCCGCCTACCTGGTCGCCTCACAGCGGCAAGACATCATCCACGAGCGGCAGGCGGCTCAGAGCGCGGGACGCAAGTCGGAGGTGGAGGACGCGGGCCAGTTTGCGGCTTGGGCCGCAAAGGCAGCGACGCCAGCTGGGGCTTTAGAGGATCTCGGCGGTGGCGACGCGAGTGGTTCAGCCGGTCGCGCGGAGGCAGCGCCAAAGCGACCTGATGCTGCTCGCTTGCGTCGACTGCGCCTGGAGATCGAAGAGCGGAAAGCGCAGGTAGCTCGGACTATTGGCGATGCTCAGAAAGAGACTGCCAGCTGGGATCAAGAGCGTTCCAAGGCCGAGTCGCTCGGCAATGCGGGGCTGGCGAAGAAGGCAGAGCGCAACGGCGACCTCGAGAGAGCTCGAATGCACAATGCTCTCGCTGAAATGGCGGGACTGCAGGCCGAGGAGGCAAGTCTCGACGGCGCTGCCCGAGCGGCCGCTGCTGTGCCGCCAAGTGCACAGCCCGCGTCCCCCGCAAGGAATCGGAAAGGCAGTGGCACCTCTGCGAATAGGAAGGCTAGTGCTCGCCCTTCCGTCGCCGAGGAACTCGACAGACTCCGACGTCAGGCCGAGAAGTCACCGGCGAAGAAGAAGACGGCGAGCGCGAAGCGAAAGACAGCGAAGAAGAAGCCAAAGAAGAAGTCGAAGAAGGGGGCGGCAGTCGACGACGAGCTTGCAGCACTCAAGCGAAAGATGGCTCGAAAGAGAGGGGGGCGATAATGGCGCGATCGATACTCCTTCTCGGCGCAGCAATGGCACTGTTGCTGCCGGCCTGCGGTGGCCCTGACAAGGCAGCGAAGAAGCCGGCATCCAAGCACCAGCGGAGCAAGAGTGGCAGGGCGAAGGCCAAGCCTGCGGCTAAGAAAAAGTCGCACGGCAAGCACGAGCACACCCACCCGCATCCACACGGAGCGAGCAAACACCATCATCACGGCCACCCACATCCGCACCTAGATGGCGAAGACGGCCACCACCATCCGCACTAAGGGAGTTTGATAAGGTTTGCCAAAACCGCAGCCAAACACCCCGGCCTAGTCGGGGGTTGGAACAAACACCGGGGAACTCAAAGGATCTCCCGCAGTCAAACACCCCGGCTTAGTCGGGCGGTGGAGTAGGAAGAAGGGGCGCAGCGGCAACCCTCTCCTGATTTGAGGCTAGACCGTCGAGCGAAAAGAATGACCGATGATGGTGAGTTCTGATTTTTCGAGTGCAAGGCGCAAATGAGGATTTTGCCGGGCAAATGACGAAATGAGCAACGCTGCAATCGGGAAAGCAGGACCCTCAGACCGATCATTGTTTACGCTCGGTGGTCTAGCTCTCGTCTGTGCTGCCGGCGGCTCCGGACTCATCGACGGGTGGGGCATTCTCAATAGCGCCTTCGTCTTCAGCCGCGGGCTCCTCCGCCTTCGGAGGCTCGACACTCTTCACTTCATCCTTGCGATCGACCTTGTTGTCGAAGTCATCATCGTAGAGAATCGCCAGGAGCTCACCAGATTTATATTGCTCCCATAGATCTGGCTTGCCGTCGGCATTGCGATCACGGCGAACGCTTTCGAGGCGTCCATCGTCGTCGTATTTCTCCCAGACGTCCGGCTTGTTATCGTGGTCCGAGTCGCGCTCGATGAGGTAGATCTTCCCCGTCTTCTTGTCGTAGTGCTCGCGTGCATCCATCTCTCCCTCAAAGGTGAAATCGAACTTCTCCGCGAGTAATTCACCTGTGCGGGAGTAGGTCTGCACGTAGTCTTTGTTGCCATCATGATCGAGGTCGACCTGCTTGCAGGTGAGGATTTCGACGGTAGTCCCGCCCTCATCGGCGGTGGCGTAGAGCTTCCAGACATCGGGGCGATTGTCGTGATTGAGGTCGAAGGTCGTAACCTTCTTTCCCTTGGTATCGCAGAGCTTCGGATCGACTCTTGGGACGGTGAGCCCCTCTGTGTCGTCGATGCCAGCTACGTTCTTCGGCCCGGCTGTGTTGCCAGACTTGCCACCACAGGCGGCCATCGAAAGCGCTCCAAGTGCCAGGCTCAAGCGGATTACGCAATTTCCCATGGTTAAAGCCTAGCTCGATTTCTTGGCAAGAGGCACCCACACGCGCCAAGTTCTCGTCTAGACATCGCAATTTTCTTCGCATTGCTGTTCCCCTGCATTGAATGTGCTAGACAGGCGCCCATGCCGGTCCCACCGGAGCGAATCCGTAACTTCTCTATCATCGCCCATATCGATCACGGCAAGACGACTCTTGCGGATCGTATTATGGACCTTACTGGCGCCGTCACCGAGCGAGAGCAGCAAGCACAACTGCTTGATCGCATGGAGATTGAGCGCGAGCGGGGCATCACAATCAAAGCCCAGGCGGTTCGCCTAGAGTACAAGGCGAAGGATGGTCTGGTCTACCAGCTGAACCTCATCGATACGCCGGGCCACGTAGATTTCCACTACGAAGTATCCCGGTCGCTGGCGGCCTGTGAGGGATGTCTCTTAGTTGTCGATGCTGCTCAAGGCGTCGAGGCGCAGACTCTTGCCAATGTCTATCTCGCCCTGGACAACGATCTGGAGATTGTTCCTGTTCTGAACAAGATCGACCTACCAGTCGCCCGCCCAGAGGAAGTCATAGCGGAGATCGAAGACGCCATTGGTCTTGATGCCCAGGACGCTCTCCGAGTATCTGCCAAGAGTGGCCTAGGCGTCGAAGATGTCCTGGAAGCGGTCGTCAAACGCATTCCGCCTCCCAAAGTCTGTCCAGACAAGCCGCTGCGGGCACTGATCTTCGACTCCTGGTACGACTCCTTCAAGGGAGTTGTGGCACTCGTCCGCGTGATGGAAGGCACTCTCAAAAAGGGCCAGAAGCTGCACTTTATGGGGGCGGAGAAGGAATACGACTGCCTTCAGATCGGGTATTTTAACCCACACCCCTTCGAGGCCAAGCGTCTTGAATGCGGAGAAGTGGGCATCATTGCTGGATCCATCAAAGACATTGCGGACGTGCGGGTTGGCGATACGGTGACGGATGCCGAGAACCTTTGTGAGACGGCACTTCCGGGGTTTCAGACCGTGCAGCCGATGGTCTTCGCCGGCATCTTCCCTGTCGACTCCAAGGACTACCAAAACCTAAAGGACGCCCTGTCAAAGCTTGTTCTCAATGACGCTGCAGTGACGTATGAGCCAGAGACCTCTGCAGCTCTTGGCTTCGGTTTTCGCTGCGGGTTCCTCGGCCTTCTGCACATGGAAATTGTTCAAGAGCGCCTGGAGCGAGAGTTCGACCTCGATCTGATCACCACGGCGCCGTCGGTAATCTACAAGGTCCACTACAAGACCGGGAATGAAGAGTTCATCCACAACCCGGCCAAGATGCCGGATGCTGGTGCGTACGACTACATGGAGGAGCCCATGATCAACGCCACTGTGCACTGCCCGCAAGAGTACATTGGGCCAGTCGTGCAGTTGTGCGAAGAGCGGCGCGGTATTCAGCAAGGCATCGACTACGGGAGCATGGGGCGTGTCCAGGTCAAATACAAACTGCCAATGGCCGAGGTGGTATTTGGTTTCTACGACCGTCTCAAGACGCTGTCCCGAGGCTATGCCTCCCTCGAGTACGACAAGGGTGAGTACATGCGCAGCGATTTGGTGCGCGTCGATATGCTCATCAATAGTGAGAAGGTCGATGCGCTTAGCCTCGTCTGCCACAAGTCGGTAGCTCAGCGTCGCGGCCATGAGATTTGTGTCAAAATGAAAGACGTCATTCATCGCCAAATGTTTGCAGTAGCGATTCAAGCCGCGATCGGCAGCCGCATTATCTCTCGCACGACCGTCAAGGCTCTGCGCAAGGACGTGACGGCAAAGTGCTACGGCGGCGACATTTCTCGGAAGCGAAAGCTGCTCGAGAAGCAGAAAGCCGGCAAGAAGCGGATGAAGGCCGTAGGATCCGTCGAGTTGCCCCAGGAAGCATTCCTGACTATCTTACAGGTTGACTGAGACGCGCATGAGCGAACTGCCTCGCAAGAACGAGCGGAGAATCTGCAAAGAGGCCCGGTGTCTTATTCGCGATGCGCGCAAAGGGCTGCACACGTACGCTCACAAACTCTCCGACCCGACCAAGGAGCGCATCGCCACTCACGCCAATGAGCTTGAGAAGGCGCTATCGGGCGAGGATAGGGAGAGTAGGGGACGCATGCGAGACGAACTCGCTTTACTCGATGACCTCGTCGATCAGAACCTTGCGTTTGCTCGCAAGAGCACGGGGCGAGAGTATGGCGAGTCCATCGGCATCGCGATCCTGATAGCGCTCCTACTGCGAGCATTCGTTATCGAGGCTTTCAAGATTCCCTCGACCTCGATGATCCCGACAATGGAAATCGGCGATCACATCTTCGTGAACAAATTCATTTACGGCGTGCGGCTGCCGTACACGACGAAGCGCATGTTCGAGTACCGAGAGCCCAAGCGGGGAGAAGTGATCGTCTTCATCTATCCTTGTGACCCGGACAAGGACTTCATCAAGCGCGTCGTTGCCTTGGAGGGCGATACCGTGGAGGTTCGTTGCGACCGGCTATTCGTGAATGGTACGGAGCGAGAACAAGAGTTTCTCGAGGATGCCGAGTGCAGCTACTGGGATACGGTGCCGTTGGTCCAATCGCCGACTGGCTGGGATGAGAAATACTGCAGCCTCTACGAAGAGAGGACTGCGGACTTCTCGTACGAGACGGTCTACGATGAAGCTCGGCCTCGCGAGGACGATATTCGCGCCGGAAATCCGAAGGGGCACTACGCGCAGCACAGCGGCGCACAGGATTTCCCTGGTCATAGCATTCCCACCTGCAGAAATAGCAAGGACGGAGAGGCGCGCGACCTCGATGAGCGCATCGCATCTACGGGCAAGATTGTTGTTCTTGAAGAAGAGTCGACAGACGTCTGTGGTCAGCGTCGAAACTTCGTAGTGCCCAAAGATCACGTCTTCGTCATGGGCGACAATCGAGCGAATTCTAGTGATTCGCGATTTTGGGGCCCGGTGCCAGTGAAGAACATCAAGGGCAAGGCGCTATTTATCTGGTGGTCGAAGCAGCCCTCTGAGGCCGGTGGCCTCAGGCTTGATCGCATGGGCCAAATGGTGCATTAGGAACACTTGAGCTTAGGTGGGCACAAGTGTTCTACGCACCTAGCGAAGCTAGGTGCGTTTGTTTCGCGGCTTCGCCGCTGGGCCCTGTCGCTCCGCGCCAGGGATGGTTGCTAGTGGGGCCTTTTTTTGCGGCGCTTCTTGCGTCTCTTCTTTGTCTTCGCTGGCTTGGTCTCAAGCTTAGTCAAACTCATCGCCACAGCCTTCTCGATGGCAAGCTCAGCAGCATCCGAGTCGACCCACTTGCGGTCCTTCGCCCGAACCTTGTTGCCGATCTCCGCTATCACCGTTGCAGAGCCCTCGCCGCTGAACGCCATCACTCGGTCGGGAATGGTCTCGCCGAATATCCGCAGGGCAATGCTGCAGCCGACTACCTGGCCAGGCTTCTTTTCGTTGGCCCTGAGGGTGGGCTCGTACTTGGTTACCTGCACCGTGACTTTGAAGGCGCGCAGATGGTGCCTGGCCATGTACTTATGGAAGGGCTTATTCCCGTAGCGCCCCTTGGCCTTCTCGTCGTAGGGAGGGGCATCTTTGGGTATTGCAGCCTCGAGGAGAGGCGACTTAGCAATGGCGGCGGTCATCTCTTTGCGTAGAATGCCATCTAATTCGGCGGGGGCCCCCGCCGGTAGATCGAGACGAGATAGGACGAAGATATAGCGCTGAGGGGGCGATTCTGCGCGAGCGACCGATGGCCACGCGAACTGGAGGGCTAGGGTGAATAGGCAACCCGAAAGCACCAATACGAGGGCCAATGAGGCCAGGGTAGTATTGCGACACACACGCATTACTACAGTGTGCCCAGTTTTGGCGCGCTAGGCGAGAAAAGATTGAGAGGTAGCAATTTGTACGCTTAGCGTGCCGTTTCCTTGACCCGCATTTTTCTGATTCGCTATCTTTACGTCGGTTAAGGCGCACGGGCTGCGTCGGGAAGGCCGACATGTTTGCGATTACGCTCACTGAGAAGGGCGGCGACCAGCGCCGTCTCGATTTTGATAAAGCTGAAATTACGATTGGGCGTGTTCAGGGCAATGATGTTGTTCTGCCCAAGGGCAATGTCTCCAAGAGACATGCTCGAATCGTCTTGAAGGATGGCAAGTTCATTATTGTCGACCTCAAGAGCACCAACGGCACCTATGTGAATGGTCGGAAGATCACCAGTCCACTGGTCGTCAAGGACTCCGACAAGATCTACATCGGGGATTTCATACTCGGCGTTGAGCAGCCTGGAGCTGCCGCTGCGGCACCATCAGCAGTCGCCCCACCGCCTTCGGCGGGACCTTCTGTACCACCGCCTCCAACTGCACCAAGGCGAAACCCTTCTGTGCCGCCGCCTCTGGCACCGGCAACCCCGCGACAGGCCACGACTGCATCACCGCCAGCACCCGCTCGGCCGGTAGCAGTGGCGTCTCCACGTCCTGCGCCAAGACCTTCAGCGCCAGCTCCGCTACCACCGCCCGCTGCTCCTGCTGTGGCTGTGGCACCGCCGCCAGCGATTGCACCGCCTCCTGTGATGGCGCCACCACCCGCC
The DNA here is from genome assembly GCA_024222395.1 of Myxococcales bacterium. Lineage (GTDB taxonomy): Bacteria > Myxococcota_A > Polyangia > Haliangiales > Haliangiaceae > NORP324. The sequence continues at coordinate 854 of JAAEPE010000140.1, read as the reverse complement.
GTAGCGCCACCACCCGCTGTGGCACCACCTCCAGTGAAGGCACCGCCGGAAGCAGCAGCTCCGGAAGATGCGGTCACACCGCCGCCACCCGTCGCGCCGCCTGCGCAGATGGCTCCTCCACCCGCGGTGGGGAGTGCGCAACAGGAGGCTGAGGCATTCGCCGACGCCGCTCCCACTCCTGCCCCCGAAGCGGATCCGTCTCCTGCCGCCAAGCCCCGACTCGTCGGAGCTGGTGAAGGCAACGCACCACGCAAGCGTCCGACGATGGATGGTCGGCGTATTGCTGTAGTTCCGGACCTCGATGCGGCAGCGAAAGCTCTCCTTAGCATCCAGGATACGATCTTGGCGAGTCTGGTTCCTGACCTTGGTCTCGATTCCCTTGCACTCGAGCGTCTTGGCGACGAGGAACTCTGGCAACGAGCCGAGAGTGCAATTGTTGACCTTGTCGAGACGATGGAATCCGGTGGCTCACTGACTGCGGGCATTGATCAAGATCAATTGATTAAGGAAACGCTCAACGAGGCGCTCGGCCTGGGACCGTTAGAAGACCTACTCGCTGACGATACGATCGAAGAGATCATCGTTGACGGCGTTGATCGAATCCTCGTTTCCAAATCCGGCGTGCTCAGTAGTGCAAATATTGGCTTCTCTTCGGAGGAGGTTTTCCGCAGAGTCGTAGACCGACTGATTGCGCCGACCGGTGCGTCGATTCGCGATAACTACCCGCTAGCAAACGTCCGATTGCGCGACGGAGCCCTTCTATCCATCGTACTCCCGCCGGTTTCTAGCCGTGGCCCTTGCCTGACGCTCAGGAAACCGAGCAGTCGTGGGGAAGATTTGAGAGCTCTCGAGTT
>JAAEPE010000139.1 GCA_024222395.1 Myxococcales bacterium | reverse complement strand
TTCTCTGACTGGGGTCACGTTCTGGGGTCGTAATCTCCCGGTCTGCATGGGTTTCTCAGCCGAACTCGCGTTTTCTCGCGTAGGCTCCAGGGCCACCAATGCCCCGACCTGCTATGGTCCTCTGGCTTTGACTACTCCGCTTCTCCAACTGACAGATGTCGCCAAGAGCTTCGGGTACTTTCGGGCGTTGCATGGTGTGTCCTTCGAGCTGGAGGAAGCACAGGTCTTTGGCTATATCGGGCCCAACGGAGCCGGGAAGACGACTACTCTGAAGATCCTTGCAGGGCTTCTCCATGAGTTTCAGGGCACTGTTCATATTGCGGGAAAACAAGTGCCGGAGCACCGAGGTGCTGTGCAGGACTTGATTGGATTCCTTCCGCAGAATGCAGGCTTCCAACAGTGGCGCACTTCCGAGAGTGCACTGCGCTCGTTGGGGTTGCTAAGTGGAGTCGAGCCGGAGGGGCTCGACAAACGGATTACGATGTGGCTCGAGCGGTTTGGTCTCGAGGACAAGAGAAACGAAAAGATAAAGAAGCTATCCGGCGGCACGGTTCAGAAGCTGGGGCTAATTCAAGCCCTCTTGCATAGGCCAAAATTGTTGATTCTCGATGAGCCGTTGGCTGGACTCGATCCCATAAGTCGCAATGAGGTTAAGGCGCTGGTTCGAGAATGTAGAGCACGCAGCACCAGCGTTCTCTTCTCCTCACACATACTCAGCGACGTAGAAGATGTCGCAGACAGCGTCGGCATCTTGCACGGAGGCAGGCTAGTCAAGAGCGGGACAATCGAAGCCCTCAAAGACGAGCTGCCAGTCGACATAGAGATCGAGTTCTCGGTCGTTCCGCAACTCTCTGTGCCCCTCCACGAGCATCAGGCTGTGGAGAGCCTTGGCAGGACGACAGAGCAGTCTTCTGTCCTTCGCATCAAGGATGGGGCTGACGTTGATGATGTCCTGCATTCCTTTGTAGAACAGACACTGGCATCCGGTGGCCGCATTAGACAAATTGGCATCGTCAAGCCAGACCTAAATGGCCTCTATGCTCAGTATATTCATAAGGCCGAAGAACAGCAGAAGTCGGCAAGGGCCCAATGAGTGTTTCTGCAGTTCGAATGATGCTAGGAGATGAGCTCGTTGGCTTCGCCAAGTCGAAGGTGATGGTCGTGCTCTGGGTTGTACTGCCGCTTCTCGCTGCCTTGGGCTACTTCCTCTTGCCGACACCAGGGACAGGAGAGCAGCCGCCTGTTCCCATGGTAACGATGATGGCCTTGCTGCTATCGAGCTTGGCGGGGACGATCGCCGCTGTGATGATAGGGGTAGATATCGTTGGCGAGAAATCGAGAAACGTCTACGACATTCTAATAATTCGCCCTATCGCGCGCACGACCATACTGTGGTCCAAGTTCATCGCTGTCTTTCTCTGCGTGACCATTGCCTGTCTGATTTCGCTCGGCCTTGGCATTACCGTCGATTTGATTCGCGGTGTCGCTTTGCCTGATGGGCTCGCAGTTGAGACGCTGAAGTCCCTCGGCTCAGTGATTGCCGTTATCGCGATTTCTTCCTCGGTAGGAGTGTTCTTTGGAGTCATCTCGAACTCCATACTCGTTGTTGTCATCCTCATTCTCTACGTAGGCCAGAACTTAGCAATCGTCCCGATGCTGCCTGCCTATCTCAATCTTGGCGATGACTGGTACTGGATCATGCTTGTCATCTCCGCCGTGATATCCCTAGGCATGATGTTCTTGGCCGGTCTGTCCTTTCGACGAACAGAGTTCTAGCGAGTCAGAGCGGCCACATGGCGACAGCGGAGATGTCGCATTGGGCGGGATTATCAAAAGCGCGAGATGCTGAGCTATGATCGCGGATGTTACAGCCCCCCGTGGACGACTTTGCCGACACACAGGCTGCAGATCCGCACCTGACCGAAGAGCTGGCAACTCTGCCAGCCGACAGTATCGCTACCTCCATGCCGGGCGCTCCAGCGGGGCGTTACGTGCTGGGTGAGCTAGTCGGCAGAGGAGGGATGGGCTCGGTTCTCGAGTGTCGAGATTCGCAGGTGCATAGAAACATCGCCATCAAGCTCGACGAGGGCGGCGATGGCCACGGACTTCGCTTCCACCGAGAAGCGCGACTGCAGGAGCAGCTAGAGCACCCAGCCGTCGTGCCGATTTACGACGTTGACAAGATGGAAAACGGCCAATAGTTCTTCACCATGAAGCATGTACGCGGAGAGACCCTCGACGCCCTGCTCAAGAAACCGCTAGAGGAGTATCCCCTGCGCCGGGGGCTGAGCGACTTCGACAGAATCTGTGAAGCTGTCGCGTACTCTCACGAAAAAGGTGTAGTGCACCGTGACATCAAGCCCGCCAACATGATGCTCGGTGCTCATGGCGCCGTGTACCAAATTGATTGGGGCATGGGTCCTTTTTTTGGGGTCTGCACTCGATTTGAGATTTCGTCGATTCTCTGATCTGATGCTGGCATGGAATCAGAGAAAGACCTTTCGAGTTTGAGCACAGAGGCGCTCATTGCCGAGCTGGCCAAGCGGCAACAAACGGTGGGGGGGTCGCCCTGCCGTAGTCGAAGAGAACTTTAGGAAACAGGGTCGGAATATTGAGAATCGCTGTTATGACAACTACTTGAGGGGGCTGGAGGCCGAGCAAACCTCAGGGGGAGCACTGTGCCCCGTGTGCAAAACGATGGCGAAGATTCGAGTAAAGAATCGTGCCAGGACGATCTACACGCTCTCGGGGGGGCGCAAATTTCGGCGCCACTACCATTACTGCGGTAGCTGCGAGAAGGACTTCTATGCCCTGGATCGGAAGTTGGAGTTACGAGAGAAAGGCGAGGTAAGCGAGGCTTTGGAAAAGCGCTTGATCGACTGCGCTTCACTACGGCTTGGAGGTTTCGACTAACT
>JAAEPE010000138.1 GCA_024222395.1 Myxococcales bacterium | reverse complement strand
GCCGAAGAGCAAGCTCGCGGCGAGACTGGCTAGATCACCCTCTGTAGTCTTCGGAGCTGCGTTGGAAGCTGTGGGCGGCACCACGATGTTGTGCCACGATTGGCTATGGTGCGCCTAGATGGGTAGTGCCGGGCGGCTACGTTACAACCGATAGAACTGCCGTTCCTGCTTCGAAATTTCCGGAACGCCAAGAATCCTCAGAATTGCGGAGTTTGGCCTGGAATGCCCGGTTTCGGATTTATCGGCCGGGCACTACCTAGGCTCGAGCCTCGAGCGCATGCGCACTGCGACTCGTCCCACCACCTCGGCTCGGTCATTTAGGTCGAAGGCGATGCGTTGCCGGCGGCCCAATACTTGGATGTCGACGTTGCCGTGGATGGGCATTGCGTCTTCGGGGGAAGTTCTGCAGATTTCGATGAGGTAGTTTCCCTTGCGAACTCTTCTCAGTCCAAGGCGCTCTGAACCAATGCGCGTTGTATCCGCAGCGACCACTCGTCGGTGTCCACCCTGCCAGGAGATGCGGCGCCCTGTTGGCGTGATAATGGCGATGTCGAGATCGCTGCCCCCTGTCCAGCTTGCATTCAGAACAAAGTCGCCACGAACTCGCTCGCTTGGCTCTGGGCGGGCCGCATCGTGCAATGCACGCGCTCGCAGAGCCACTGGCGTTGCATCTTTGATGGCATCGGCCTGACTCTTCCGTCCGTTGTCACTCTCACAGCGAATCGCATCGGCGAGAAGACGAACCTTCTCACTATCGAGCTCGGCGAGCACGACACGGTGCGCACAGGCGCGGCGCAAATCACCAAGACGTCGGTAGGCTTTGGCCAATCGAAGGTGTAGAGCCTTGTCATCGGGGCGCAGATCCACCACTCCAGAGAGCAAGCGTATTGAGTCGTCGCGGCGCCCGTCTCGCGCGGCAATGTCTGCCAAGTATGCGAGCGCCTCAGGATCCAACCGGTCTCGCTCCAGCCAAGACTCGGCGACTTCCTGCGCTCGGCCAAGATCTTCCGCGTAGGCCAGTGCCTGCAGAAGGTTGCGATGTCGGTCGCGGCTATCTGGGTTGGCTGCCAACGACTTCTCGGCGCTATCGATGGCATCGTGGATGCTCTGGCTGGTGCCGCTGTAGCGCCCCACACTGGCCTCCCGATACCAGACTTTGCGCATCCATTGTCCGCGGCTGCG
>JAAEPE010000137.1 GCA_024222395.1 Myxococcales bacterium | reverse complement strand
CCCCGTCAGTCCCGTCGCTGCGAACACAATGCGGCGAGCAACGGGCCTGACGGGAATGTATCAACACCAACTTTGACAACCGGCGTGTACACTGACGTGGAAGACTGACGAGGAGAGAGATTCGTCTGTCGACTCGATAAGATTCGGATAAGGCATACATATGCGCGATGAGATCCAACCTACACCCTGCCAGCTTCGCCCTATTGGCATTTGCCGGATTTCGCCAAAAGGGCCGACGAAGGCAAATCTTCGATTCCGGCCATTCTAGAAAGTATCTCACCCTACCGCGGCATATGCAGCCTCTATGGACATCCCGAAAGGTATCTGTGCACGCAAATCCGCGAACTGAGAGACTGGGAGCGGCAGCCGACGGGCTCGGGCATGCTCCCCAGTCAATTCGGCGTGCGGGCCTCAACCGTTCATATTCACTCACTCATCCAAGTACCTGCTGGCCGTCTTCCCGATGAGGGTCGTCACTGCCACCGTAGCAATCGCGCCGACTGCATACAGCGCGATGGTCGCCGACCCTACGCCGGTGCTCCCTACGCTCGCGT
>JAAEPE010000136.1 GCA_024222395.1 Myxococcales bacterium | reverse complement strand
TTCGCATTGCCAATCGCGCGTTCTTGCGTTTCCTGGGCCGGCGAACTCTGACAGAGGATCTTAGGCTTCCCCAGACTCGCTTGCTAAAGGTATATCCAGCCCTCGTCAAAGATCTGAAGACTGTGGCGACTACAGGGCAAACCATAAAGCAGACTTTCACAATGGGTGCAGGCGAAAACGCCTCCGTGAAGGTCGCGATAGTCATGAGCACGCCGCCTGTCGAAAGCAGCGCAACAGCAGCAATACACATTGCGCTGCATCCCTTGGGCTAGTCTGCCTCTTCGGCAGTACCTCCAATTGGGGCGTTCCGGCAGCATCCGCGACCTCGAAATCCGTACAGAACGTTTTCCTCCTCCCGCGTCTGGCGTAGGCGGTCTAGGACAGCCTACGCAACTCGTTTGAGAAACTTGGTATTGAGCACCAAGGCAATCTTGTTGACCTTGCCCTCGATGTTCCCCGGGTCGCCGATGAGATGAATATTGCGGACCATGGTGCCTCGTTTTGCAACGAAGCCTGCTCCCTTGACGTCGAGATCTTTGATGAGGGTCACTGAGTCGCCGTCGAAGAGCTGGGCCCCATTGCTATCTAGGGTCACGACTTCGTCGGCCTCCCCATCCCCACTCGCTACTTCTGTGACCGCATCCGCCCACGCTTGTACGTCTTCCATCAAGTAGATTTGACCCAGTAGATCTTGTGCCCACCCCTCCCCCTCCAGGCGCTTCAGGATCCGGTAGCCGATAACCTGGACGGCAGCGACTTCACTCCAGATTGAGTCGCGCAAGCAGAACCAGTGCTTGGATTCGAGGTCACTTGTGCCCTGATACTGCGCAAGACAGGTCTCACAAGCATAGATACACCTATCGGGCGAGGCCTCCGCTATAGCTGGGAGAACCTCGAACCCGCTAAGAGTCCCACCTGCCCCGCAAAGCTCGCAAGCGCTGCCGCTGCGCGCCTGTAGAGCGCTCTCAAATGCGCTGGCGTCGTTCATGCGCTTTGTCTACCACAGTGCCTCTTTCTGTGTCCCGAACTGCAATGCGGTGAGGTAGGCTCGCGCGGCCCATGAGACTTTTTGGAAACGGCCCCGCAGTACCTACTCGTCACCCGACCATACCAATGGACCAACTGGTCCGCCTGGCAGGCGAGGTCGAGAACATCGCCCAATCTGGCCAGGTAGAGGCGGAAGCACTCGACGATCTCAGTGCAGATCTGGGCGTACCACGAGAAAAGCTCTACGTAGGACTCGGTGCTAGCCCACACCTGCAATTGGTAACTGAGCATCCGGTGCAATTCCTCGTGTGCTCCGGCGGCTGCCAGGAGCGGGGGGCCCTGGTCGCACTTCGAACCCTACTAGACGCTCGGGAAGAACGAATCGAAGATGAGAAGATCGCCTTCGACGTGATTCCGAGGCAATGTCTATCGCGCTGTCAGGTGGGTGCGGTTGCAGAAGTGCGCACTCCTGACGGTACAGCGCTACTCACGGCGATTACTCCAGAGTCGCTTATCTCTGCTATCGCCGAAATCCTCGACTAAGATATCGTCTCATACGCCCGAGCGAGCACAGCCATGATTGCGAGCCCGGCCTCCTGCGCCGTGCGTCCAACGCCGATCACGCCATCTGTGTGCCCTCCCATCGCCATTACACGAGTCTCAGACAACGAGGACGTTCTGTAGAGCCGCTGAACTTCCCAGCCCATCTCTGCCGTGCCATATGAGACACCGGCATCACTCGTGGGCAGCCTCAACTCGGACGCGTTCTCCCAGATCGCCGGAGCGTGTACGTGGAAGACAAAGCGAATCGCCGGAGTTAGGTCGTAGAACGCCCCATGCGTAAGCGACTCAGACGAAGGCATGCACTGCCCCTCACTGCACACTTGGTTCCTCCGAAGCGAGTACGAGCTCACCAGGGCATAGTGTAGAAGCTCCAGAGCTTCGTGCTCTCCTGTTTGGCTGCAGGTGATAAGAAAGCCTCGGCGCCCCTTCGGCTGTGAAGGCGGCATAGTTCGCCCACTGAGATTGCCAAACCCCAGCCCTTCGTAGCGCTCGGGACGCGCACCGACAAGGCCGGTCTGCACAAAGATTCTGCGCCACGCCCCAAGCTGTTCGGCGAGATGACCGTGACGCACACCTGCCAAGGTTCGCCCCTGGTGCAAGGCGCTAAACTGTATGACGCCTTCTCGTTCCACTTGGGCCCTTCGGACCTTCTCTACCACAGACTGGGCAGGTAGGATCACGACAGGGAGTTTCGAATGAAGGTCGATGGCCAACATATGCGCAGTATCGAGCTGGCCGGAGATGGCTGGTCCTGCAACGTAATAGATCAACGCCTGCTACCGCATCGTATCGAGTGGGCCAGTCTCGAAACGCTCGCCGAAGCATGCACAGCGATTTCCGAGATGTGGGTACGAGGGGCGCCACTCATAGGCATCACGGCGGCCTACGGAGTAGCGCTAGCGATGCATGCCGACCCGAGTGACGCGAGCCTAGATTGTGCCTATCGCGAATTGGCCGCGACCCGTCCAACAGCCATCAATTTGCTATGGGCCTTGGATCTTATGCGCACAACCCTAGAGTCGGTCGAGCCGAGGGCCCGAGAGCAAGCCGCGTACGAGCAAGCCGCGAAGATGGCCGAGCAAGACGTGCGCTCTTGTGAAGCCATAGGCGAGCATGGCCTCGGAGTACTGCAGGAAATCGCAGAACAGCGCGACTCAGCTGGTCCGCTCCGAATCCTCACACACTGCAATGCTGGCTGGCTCGCCACGGTCGACTGGGGTACAGCCCTGGCCCCAATCTACAAGGCGCATGCCCTTGGCATCGATCTAATGGTCTACGTTGACGAGACCAGACCGCGAAATCAAGGCGCCTCCCTCACCGCCTGGGAGCTCGCCCAAGAGGGCATTCCCCACGCCCTAATCGTCGACAATGTCGGTGGGCACCTCATGCAACATGGCATGGTCGACCTTTGCATCGTCGGAAGTGATCGGACGACGGCCACGGGCGACGTATGCAACAAGATTGGCACCTACCTCAAAGCGCTGGCAGCTTATGACAACGACGTGCCCTTCTTTGCTGCCCTGCCGTTCTCGACAATCGACTGGTCGGTTCGTGATGGCGTTCAAGAGATTCCTATTGAAGAGCGAGCGCAGCGAGAAGTCACGCACATCCGCGGGGTGAATTCAAGAGGAGAGCTAGACGAGCTAAGCCTTGCTCCGCAGCACACTCGAGCACTTAACTTCGGGTTTGACGTAACGCCCGCGCGGCTTGTCACGAAGATCATCACCGAACGCGGCGTCGCCGAGGCTTCCGAGCAGGGTCTCTCGGAGTTGTACAAGCTGGCGAGAGGCGCCCACACAAGCTAGCCGGTCTTCCGGCCGTTTCGCATCCGTGGGTGATGCGTACGTCTCAACCTAGGTCTGCACGATGCCCCTGCCATGGAAACCCCGATGGAAGCCGGTCTCCGTCCTGACCGGCTTTCTTGGAAGCGGCAAGACGACGATCTTGCAACACCTCCTCGCGCAACCTGATATGAGCCGAACGGCCCTCATTATCAACGAGTTTGGCGAAGTCTCAGTCGATCACCTCCTGGTCGAAACAGCAGAGGAGAAGATGGTCTTGCTGTCCAATGGCTGTGTGTGTTGCTCGGTGCGCGGCGACTTGGTTCAAGCAGTCCAAGCTCTCTTCACCAGACAGCAGAACGACGAAATCCCCCCATTCGACAGAATCCTACTTGAGACCACGGGCCTCGCGGACCCTGCGCCGATCGTTCAGTCGCTGATAGGACCAGCCCTCGCTCACTATCCGGTCTACTTCGACACGATCGCAACCACGATTGATGCGAGCAATGTGCTGGAAGCAATTCCTGAGCATGCTCAGATGCGTACACAGATTGCGGTGGCAGACTCGCTACTCGTCACCAAAGAAGACATGGTGTCTGAGCAGCGCATGCTCGACGTCATCTCGCGAACTCGTGAACTAAACGACCGCGGCACCCTCGTGCGCACTACTCACGGCGAGATTGCCAGCAATCTAGTCTTTGGTCATAGGCTCCTCGACCCAACCGCTTCTCCCAAGGAAATGCGAGAGACTGTAGCCAACACTCTGGCCAAGCGATCCGGTCCAGCCTCTCTCGCCTCCACCAATTCACACAACGATGGCATTCAGTCGTTTGTCATCACTAGGGAGCATGCCCTCGAGTTCGGAACTCTCCAGCGTTTCTTGCGCGCTCTCTGCTCGTACCAGTCCAACGATCTCTTGCGTGTGAAGGGGCTCGTGAAGCTCCGCGGTTCTGAGAAAAGTCCCTACGTCGTGCATGGCGTGCAATCAGTTATGCATCCGCCTGCCAAGCTTCGTCGTTGGCCCACCAAAGACCACCGCACCAGGCTCGTCTTCATCACTCGCAATATCAGCAGGGTCGATATCGAAAACATGTTACATGGCGTCGATAGCGGATTCGGCTAGTTCCCGATCGAGTCGGCTAACCAATAGGAATCTATACTTCTTTCAGTGTAGAATGATGAGCTTATCCCCTATTGTTGGACAGACATTGTCACAAAGTTCGTTGCTATTCGGCCGCCGTGGCTCGTATTTGTTCGTACTCGATTGGTGAGTTGTAGTCCAGTGTCGAGTGCATTCTATTCGCATTGTAATAATTCT
>JAAEPE010000135.1 GCA_024222395.1 Myxococcales bacterium | reverse complement strand
GCTCAGTGTAAGACGGCTGAAAAGTCGAATGAGATTACCGCGATTCCCGAGCTACTCGCCATTGTGGACCTTCGTGGGGCGACCGAGACTATCGAGGCTCTGGGCTGCCAGCGAGCCATCGCCCGACCAATTGTGGATAGCGGCGGCAATTACCTGCTCGCCGTCAAAGAAAACCAGCCAACTCTTCATCAAGAAATTGTCGAAACCTCTGACGATATTGATGACGATGGAGCTCGAAGTCTTGAGGAAGAATCCAAGCCTGAATTTGAGGACTTTATTGAAATCGACAAAGGCCTTTGAACATGGTGAAGCAAGATTAAGACGCGAAAGCTCGGAGTTGCGATCTGCAGGCAACGCGCTGGATGGGACAAAAACTATCCAATTCAGCTGTTTACAGGGGCTACGGGATAGAACTCGATTGCCCTTACCGAATCTCATCGCCGTAGATCTGTGCCGAGAATGCCCTCAGAAGCGCTCTTCTCTGCCCCTTGCAGCCCCAAGAATCGCTGGCTAGACTGGCTCGCATATGCGCCTCTGCCCTCTACTGATGGTCACCGCGACTTTTGTGTCCGCATCCCTCGCTGTGCCCCATCAGAGCGGAGTCGGCCTCAGTTCCGAGGCAGTTGCGCAGCGCAGAAATGGGGCCGCGAAGCCCGCGCCCAAGCCCGACTACGCAGCGGCCAAGCGCCACTACGCAGCCGCGGAAAAGGCAGCAGCAGCCAAGAAATGGAATGAAGCGGCCAAGGAATATGGCATCGCCTACGAAATCACGCACGATCCGGTGCTCTTCTTCAAGCTCGGGAACGCCTATCAGCTCAGCGGCGATTGCACGCGTTCTGTCGAGTATTTCGAGCGCTACCTCAAAGTGGCCAAGCCTTCAGAGGAGTACCGAGCCGACACAAAGTCTCGCATCGGCACGTGCCAGAGCAGCATGGCCAGCAGTGCGGCAGCAAAAGCGGGCCCGCAGAAAACTGGCGATCCGGATCCTGCGGCAACCAATACCGGCAATCGCCCCCTCGAGCCAAGCCTGACCGGTGATTCTGGCTCGTCCGATGCTGATACGGGCCCAGATGCGCTGGCCCTCCCCACTGTCGCTGCCGAGACCCAGCCTTCTTTCATGGACGAGGAAGTTACCTGGCAGCAAACGGCAGGTTGGACCTCCGTCGGTGTATCCGTGGCATTTCTCACCGCAAGTGCGGTTCTCGGCCTGAGCGCCAGCAGCCGTGAAGAAGACATGGAGAACCTGCTCTCGTATCGTGATGCCAGCGGACGACCCGCCGATTTCGACGCCATAGTGAGCGAGCGCTACGACACTCTTTCCGACGAAGAGGAGTCCCTCAATACAATGTCAATGGTCGCCCTCGGGGGCGCAGGCATCGGCGCCGTCGCAGCCATCGTCTTCTTCGTGCTCGATGGCCCCCCCGAAGAAGATGGCGATGACCAGGCATCACTTAGGCCACTGATTGACATTTCGCCGAGCGGAACAAGTTCGGTTGGACTAGGTTGGGCTTTCTAGACGAAACCAGAAGCAACACTCACTCGCTCACGCAGATTTACTCACACTAGACATCCTTCGATTCGATCCACCCGACACCTAGAGGTACCCATGGTTTTTGGACTATTCAGCAAAGACAAAGCGCTCAAGAAGACAATCGAGCGTGCCAACAACGTCATGTCGCAATCGGCCGATCGTCGGGGCGCCATGGAGAAGCTCCGCGACGTCGGCTCCGACGAAGCTCTCGACGCCCTCTGCAGACGTTTCTCCTTCACCTACGATAGGACGATCGAGGATCAGCAGGAAAAAGACTGGACCGTCGCAAGTCTGATTTCGCTCGGTGAGGCTGCCCTCGGCCCTTTGCGCCGCCACATGGGTAGCGCAAAGAACCTTGGCTATCCCCTCAAAGCCTTGGGCCAAATGACAACCGAGGCCACCATCTTCGAGGTAATCGACGAACTACTCGGCGACGAGGAGCCTGGCTACGTTCGCGACCCGAAGCGTCGCATCGACATCATTGAGTGGCTTGGGGAGTGGACGGCGAAGCCCGCAGACATAGTGAGCCGCGTCTTGCCCTACGTCGAAGACTTCGACGAGAACGTTCGTATGAAGAGCCTTGAAGTGATTTCCCTCAAGCCAGATGCCAGCGCCGCTGAGACCATTTGTCGGGCCATGCTGCGAGAGGAGGAAGAGAGCAAGCGCTTCAAGATTCGTTGCGCAGAAGTGCTGGCAGAGCAAGGCTGGCCGGTCGCCAGCCATAAGGCGGAGGTCAAGGCCCTGCTTCCGAAACTCGGCGGCAAGTTTCGCATCAGCGGTGACACCCTGGTCACCGAATCCTAGTGAGCATCCCCCTAGCGGACTCCCCAAGCTACGAGATCCATGAAACGTGCCCAGACGCAGCGACATTAAGTCTGTCCTAATCATCGGCTCCGGCCCCATCGTAATCGGCCAGGCCTGCGAGTTTGACTACTCCGGAACGCAGGCTTGCAAGGCTCTGCGAGAAGAGGGCATCCGAGTTGTTCTGATCAACTCAAACCCTGCCACGATCATGACAGACCCGAGCATGGCCGATGCGACCTACGTCGAGCCGCTCACGGTTGAAGTTCTCGACAAGATTCTCGGCATCGAGGAAGTGGATGCCATCCTGCCGACGTTAGGCGGGCAGACCGCACTCAATTTGGCCATCGCCGCGGCGGCGGCAGGTCTTCTCGAGAAGCACGGCGTAAAGCTCATCGGCGCACAACTTGACTCGATCGAGATGGCAGAAGACCGCGAGCTCTTCAAGCAGGCCATGACGCGCATCGGCTTGCAGACGCCTCGCTCTGCCCTGGTCACTTCGCTCCAAGAGGCACGAGACTGCATTAGCGAAGTCGGCTTTCCCGCCATTCTCCGCCCCTCCTTCACCATGGGTGGAGCCGGAGCCTCCATCGCCTACAACGCCCAAGAATACGACAAGCTCGTCCTCTGGGCGCTCGATCAGAGCCCTCGCACCGAAGTTCTCATCGAACAGAGCGTGCTCGGCTGGAAAGAGTATGAACTCGAGGTGATGCGCGATCGCATGGACAATGTAGTCATCATCTGCTCGATCGAGAACTTCGATCCCATGGGCATTCACACCGGTGACTCGATCACTGTGGCCCCTGCCCTCACGCTCACCGACAAGGAATACCAGCGCATGCGCGATGCGGCGCTTGCCGTGATACGTGAAATTGGAGTCGACACAGGCGGCTCCAATATTCAGTTTGCGGTCAATCCGGACAATGGAGAGCAAATCGTTATCGAAATGAATCCAAGGGTATCTCGCTCGAGTGCCCTAGCTTCCAAGGCGACTGGATTCCCCATTGCCAAGCTCGCGGCCAAGCTTGCCATCGGCTACAGCCTCGATGAGATTCGCAACGACATTACTAAGGTGACGCCAGCAAGTTTTGAGCCGGCCATAGACTATGTCGTAGTCAAGATGCCGCGTTTCACTTTTGAGAAATTCCCCAGCGCGCCAGCTGTGCTCGGAACGCAGATGAAGTCGGTTGGCGAAGTGATGTCGATCGGACGAACATTTCGCGAGGCCTTGGGCAAGGCCGTGCGTTCCCTAGAAACTGGGCGCGACGGTCTTGATCTAGTCGAGACTAGCGACCTCGGCGAACTCGAGCGGGCCGTCACCATAATGAGCCCGGATCGCATCTACCAGCTGGCACAGGCATTTCGCCTCGGGCTCAGCAAGGAGAAGGCTCACCAACTCACTCACATCGACCCATGGTTCCTGCACCATCTGCACGCCATCGCTATGACAGAGAAAGAGGTTGCAGAGTTCTCCAGTATTGACGCAGTCGATGCGGCGCGATTGCGCGATTGGAAGCGCATGGGTCTATCCGACCGGCGAATTGCCAAACTATGCGCTTCGACACCATTAGACGTTCGCAGCGCTCGGCACTCAGCAGGCATCCGGCCGGTCTACAAGCGCGTTGACACCTGCGCTGCAGAATTCGCCGCTGATACCCCCTATCTCTACTCGACCTATGAAGAAGAATGCGAGGCGGCTCCGAGTGACGCTCGCAAAGTCATCATTCTCGGCGGTGGCCCAAACCGTATTGGCCAAGGCATCGAGTTCGACTACTGCTGTGTGCACGCGGTCATGGCACTACGAGAGATGGGCATTGAAGCCATCATGGTCAACTGCAACCCGGAGACTGTGTCTACCGACTACGACACTTCCGACCGGCTCTACTTCGAACCGCTAACCCTTGAGGATGTGCTCGAGATCTGCGACTTGGAAAAGCCGGAGGGCGTGATCGTTCAGTTCGGTGGGCAAACGCCGCTCAAGCTGGCAGTCCCCCTTCAGGAAGCAGGCGTACCGTTGTTGGGCACCAGCGCCGACGCCATCGATCGTGCTGAAGACCGACAACGATTTGGAGAGATGCTCGTCAAACTAGGCTTGCAGGCGCCCGCCTGGGGAACAGCTCGCACGATCGACGAAGCCCAGGTCGTGGCTGCGCAGATTGGCTATCCCGTCATGGTGCGCCCTTCCTATGTTCTAGGGGGACGAGCTATGGAGCGGGTCTACACCGAGAAGGGACTCGTGCAGTACTTCGCCCGAGTGGAAGATGTGGGACTTCCAATCCTGGTGGACAAGTTCCTCTCGGACGCGGTTGAGCTCGATGTGGATGTAGTCGCAGACAAGACGGGCGCTTCAGTTGTTGGGGGCGTGATGGAGCACATAGAAGAGGCCGGCATTCACTCCGGAGACTCAGCCTGCTCCCTCCCCACATACTCATTGGAGGCCAGCATCGTCGACAGCGTTAAGTCGCAGGCACATGCAATTGCAGCGGAGCTTGGGGGCGTAGGCCTGATGAACATGCAGTTTGCCGTAGTGAACGGAGAGATTTTCATCATCGAGGTCAACCCCCGGGCATCGCGCACAGTTCCTTTCGTCTCAAAGGCCGTGGGTACACCGCTGGCTAAGATAGCGGCGAAGCTCATGATGGGAATGACCTTAGAAGAACTCGGAGTCGAAGAGTGCGTGCCGGAGCATGTCTCCATAAAGGAGTCGGTCTTTCCCTTTGTCAAATTCGATGCCGTGGACACGATTCTCGGGCCGGAAATGCGCTCCACAGGTGAGGTCATGGGTATCGACGCGACGTTTGCCCATGCATTCTCAAAGGCGCAGGAGGCAGCCGGTAACGTCTTACCCGCCTCGGGGGTCGCATTCCTCTCTTTGCGCAAAGAGGACAAGGGAGCCGGCGTTGAGGTCGCGCGCGGCCTTGCCATACTTGGATTCGACCTCCTGGCAACTCATGGTACGGCCCGAATCCTAGAGGAAGCAGGCCTCACGGTGCGAGCGGTCAATAAGGTATTGGAGGGGCACCCACATTGTGTCGATGCCATTGCCAACGGCGAGGTGAGTATCGTCTTCAACACCACCGAAGGTGCACAAGCGATCGCAGACTCTCACTCGCTCCGGCGAACTGCGCTAACCTGTGGTATCTCCTACTTCACCACGATGCGTGCTGCTAGGGCCGCGGTTAGCGCCATCACGGCGCGCTCTCAAGACGGGGTGCGCGTTCAGGCACTGCAGCGTTATCATCCCTAGCCCAAGCACCCCATCAAGAATCACACGTTCAGGATCTCTCTATGGCAGACAAACGCCCCATGACCCCAAGCGGTCACGCCAAGCTCAAAGCGGAACTCAAGAAGCTCAAAGAGGTGGACCGGCCCGCAAATGCGAGAGCCATAGAGGTAGCCCGCGCTCACGGTGACCTAAGCGAGAATGCCGACTACGACGCTGCGAAGAATGAACAAGGCCTCATAGAGGCTAAGATCGAAATCACGAATACCAATTTGGCGTTGGCCGAGGTGATTGATCCAACCAGCCTCAGTGGTGAGCGCGTCATGTTTGGCGCCACGGTTACCATTGAAGACGAGGACTCCGGAGAGCAGAAGACCTACACGATCGTCGGCGAACCGGAAGCAGACCTCAAACGAGGCCGTATCGCCATCACGGCTCCGATTGCGCGCGCCCTCATTGGAAAAGAGATTGGCGACACTGCCCAGGTCAAAGCTCCGGGTGGCATGCGAGAGATCGAAATCGTCGACGTGAAGTGGATCGCAGTCGAAGCGTAGTCGGCAATTGTTGCGTGACTCGCCTCGTGGTCGCACAGAGAAGACGACGCGGTCGCTTGCGTGAGAACTCGGCACAGCCGCCGAATTCGAAAACTCTCGTCAAGCGACACCACTGGCTCCTGCGGCGCCTTGCCTGCGCTAAGGTGTGTGTGCTGGAGTTCTTCGACATCGTAGCTGCCATTATCTACGCCCTTTTCGTCCTCCTTGCACTGGCGATGGCGTGGCTAGACAGAGCAAATACAAAGCTCATCCCTCCATGCTTGCTCTTGCTAGCCTTTGGCTTCGCACCAATTCCGCGGTGGCTGGTCGTACTCTTGCCGTTCCTTGTGAGCATCATCCTGCTCTCGTTTCGCAAGAGAGAGAAGAGCGAGCCATTTGACTACGCACGGCATCTTCTCGCCTTGCGTGACAACGGCACGCTATCGCAAGCGAAGTACGAACAAGAGAAAGCCAGGCTGGCCGCTCATAGGTAGAGGATCGGCCTCTTGCTACGAAGTAGGAGCGCCGTCCGGCTGACTTGCGTCGAAGGCAGTGGCATCAGGAGCGGAGGCATCGACTCCTGCATCGACCACTGTGGCGGCATCAGGGATGACAACTGGCGCCGCATCCGGTGTCGTATTCGCCGTGCCCGGCTTCTGGCAGCGTTGAGTAGCAGCGTTGCATTCCAGGCCGTCTTCGCAGTCGACTGTGACCTGACAAAACTCGCCCTCTCCTTGTTGGCAGGAACCAGTAAGAATGCTGGAAGCCAACAGGGGGAGAGATAGTACAAGTGTGCTGGCAATTTTCACGGTCGTATTCCTCATCGAGAAATCCTACATAGCACAGGAGGTCTGTGGGAAGTAAGACTCAGACGCCAGCGAAACGGTTGCCCGCGCAAGACCTATTGGTCTAGACATCCTTGGCGCATCGGAAGCCGACGTCGCTGGATCGCTCATTCGCGGGCATGCCATATCGCAAGTAGCTCAGATTCAAGACCCGCGGCATCATCCAAGAGCCTCCACGTACCGCTCGACGTGGCTCGTCGCTGCTCGGTATGGAACGAAGTGGGTTGGAGAGTGGAAGGTCCGCATAGCCCTCATCGGAGTAGTAGTCGGCGACCCATTCAGCCACATTGCCCGCCATATCCACAGCACCGTAGGGGCTCGCGCCCCAGAGCTGAGCCCCAGGAGCACTCACAAGGGCGTGACCGTCACTCGCGTCCGGCTCATGCCACGAATTTGCGAATAGGAAGTAGAGCCGTGCGGTATCTGGCGGAGTCGCAAGCTCACCTAGCTCCAATGCGAAGCTGAGACGACCGTGGTTGGCACCTTCACCAATCCAAGAGTTGCCCCAAGGGAAGCGCAGGCTCGCGCGCCCTCGTGCGGCCTTCTCCCACTCGGCCTCGGTTGGGAGGCGCTTGCCGCTCCACTTGCAGTAGGCGGCAGCGTCGTGCCATAGAACATTGACGACGGGCCATTCGCGCTTGTGATAACGCTGGTCGCCAAAGAGCAGTGGATCGATCTCGCAACCACCTGCGCGCACACAACGCCTGTAGTCCTCAACGACAACCTCGTGGCGATCGATGGCGAATGCATCGACCTGCACATCGCGACTGGGCTGTGCGGCTTGTGTGACGAGCTGCTGGGTGCAGAGGCGCGAGCCGATCTTGCGAAAGTCCTCGCCGCATAGCTCGAAGAAGAAAGCCAGTTCCTCGTCGCCCGCCGGCATGCCCATCGAAAACTCACCGCCGCCCACAATGACCGTCTCGCTGGGCTGATGCTGGAGAACCTCAACCGCGCCGCGCGCAGCCTGAGCGCCTTGGGTCGCTCCAACGACTCCCAGAGCGCCTGCTCCACTGAGCACGGCACCTAGAAAGAGCATCGACCGAAATCGCATAACTCTACGCTAGCTCACTCGCCGCTTCCGAGCCAGGCATCGATCCAGAGTAGCCGTGTCGCAGCAGCGAGTTTGGGACGGGACAGGCTTATTCCCAGCCTGGAGCTCGTGGTTTCGCGCCCTTGTATCTTTGTTAGAGCAGCAAAGGCCATCGCCTGAACGTTGGGAGAAACATCACCCAATAGCTCGGTGAGCTGTGGCACATCTATCAACCCGCGCATAGCTGCAACCCTAACCTTCGGCGACTCATCACTGCGCAGGCGGGCAAGCGCCTGCTGGGCCTTGGCTTCCTTTCGACCAGCCAGTCCCCTAGCGGCCCAAATACGCATGCCTTCGCTTGGCACAGTTGAGAGGTCGAGGAGGCGACCGAGCGAAACGGATCCGGGAATCATTGCCAGAGCCTCTGCAAGGCTGGTGAGAACCAATTTCGAACCAGCGGCTCGCACCGATTTGAGCTCCTTCGCGAAGCGCCCTGGATCCAATGCAGCCGCAGCGAGAATGGCTGCGGCCCTTACTCGCTCGTCTCGATCTTTGAGTAGCTCGAGCACTCTCCAGTACGCAAGGCGATTTCGAAGTCCGGCCTTGGCGGCCACCGCCAAGGCGCCCGTGCACGCCGATCGAACCGAGGCGTCGCCCTTCTCCGTTCCTGCGAGAAGTGCCTTCGCGGCCTTGCTCGACTCGGACGCCTGTCTACCTAGCGCAGTAGCAGCAGCAACGCGATCGTCTCGCGCTTCCTTGCGATCGCTGAGCATAATTGCACTCAGAGGCGCGACCGATTCCGGTGCAGAGAGCACAGCAAGAACAGCCAAGGCCGCTCTCCGAGCTGCATCGTCGTTGCCGGTCAAATCGGCTACGGCCTGTTGTGCCACATCAGTACCGCTACCGAGACGCAGAGAGGCCGCAGCAGCGGCGGCGCTGACTTCGCCTCCAACGCCGGACGCCCCATGGGCAAAGGATGAGAGAAGTTCTTTATCGCTTTCCTCGCCAATTGCGGCCAATGCTTCAATCGCAGCAACCGCCACAGCTGGTTCGGTGGATCGCGCTGCTGTTCGAACGTTCGGCAAGTATGCCTTGCCTCCACCGTGGGACACCGCGTGCAAGGCGATGACCTGCAGTCGCGGTTCGGTCTCGGCGAGGCCCGTACCAACCATAGCCCTGGAAATCTGAGTGTAAAAACCTGTCGCCTCAGCCGGCGTAGATCCGGACTTCATGACTCTCGTCGCCGCAGTCGTAAACTGAGAGGCTGCCAGAAGCTTTGGAAGCGCTTGTGCCAAAGGCAGCTCGACATGCTTCCACGAAGCCGTCGCAGGCCCAGCCTGACGGGTGTCTCGAGCAAATAGCCACTGCAGGTAGACGCGATCGTCGTCGGAGAGCCTGCTCGTCGGTGGCGCAGGTAGCGATCCAAGATCGCCCACGATTTCAAGAGCGACTTGATCGTACTCTTCATTACCACTGCTCTTGGCGGAGCGAACGTCGAGTACCGCGCCCTCTCGACTCAATACCAATACAACACTCATCTCAAGAGAAGCGGCATTGAGTTCGTGGGTCGGGGGCAGACGCAAGCGACAGTCTTCAAGGAAACTCGACCAAGCGGGCTGGATAGCCTCGGCAACCGCTTCTAGGTACTCCCCGTCGGCAGTCTGGGCGGCAAGTTTCGGCGGTGCACCGAGCGCCTCTTGATCGCCGTATCGGACATCGTTGTCGCTCCCTCCCTCCACCTTGAGCACGGTTGGCGAAGTCGAACGCGGGCCACACCCACTGGTCCCAAGACCGAGTACAGCTAAGAGCGCCAGGCCGCCCAGTGTTCCTCCACAACTCCGCAAAATCACGCTGGCATGATACTCACAAAACTGTGGCCCCACAATTTGCGGAGCCACTCAGCCAGGGCGATCGAGTTCTCGCAAGTCATATCCTTTCAAGGGCATAGCTCTGTAGCGTCCCTACGGCGCTGCGGTTGTTGTCTCCTAGGATCGACACGGGCCTCCCGATCTGATCTGACAGGGGATGGCCCGAGCTACCAAAGCACAGAAACTCGAAATCGAAAACGAGCAGGC
>JAAEPE010000134.1 GCA_024222395.1 Myxococcales bacterium | reverse complement strand
GCCTGCTCGTTTTCGATTTCGAGTTTCTGTGCTTTGGTAGCTCGGGCCATCCCCTGTCAGATCAGATCGGGAGGCCCGTGTCGATCCTAGGAGACAACAACCGCAGCGCCGTAGGGACGCTACAGAGCTATGCCCTTGAAATAATCTGACTTGCGAGAACTTGATCGCCCTGGAGATCCGGTGTCTCCAGGCTTTACGCTTTGCTCTCAGGCTGTATAGTTTCGCGCGCATGGCCAAGAACGACCGCGTACGAAATATCGGTATCGCCGCTCATATCGATGCGGGCAAGACCACGGTCAGCGAGCGGTTCCTCTACTACTCGGGCAAGATTCATCAGATCGGCGAGGTGCATGATGGCGAGGCCAAGACCGACTGGATGGAGCAAGAGAAGGAGCGCGGTATCACGATCACCGCCGCCGCCATCAACTTTGAGTGGAACAAATACGATATTCGACTCATCGATACCCCCGGCCACGTGGACTTCACTATCGAGGTGGAACGAAGCTTGCGCGTTCTCGATGGCGCCATCATCGTCTTTTGTGCTGTAGGTGGTGTCGAGCCCCAGAGCGAGACGGTTTGGGGACAGGCCGACAAGTTCAATGTGCCGAGGATGATCTTCGTCAACAAGATGGATCGCATCGGCGCTGATTTCGAAAAGGTAGTAGGCGAAGTTCGCGAGCGTCTAGGGGCAGTTGCTATTCCAATTCAGCTGCCAATCGGAGCTGAGTCCGAGTTCGATGGTGCCATCGACTTGGTAGCCATGAAGGCGCTCGTCGATAGCGGTGCCCCAAAGGACCCGGTAACCGTGGGGGGAATTCCCGCAGCCATGCAGGACGCGGCCGATGAGGCTCGCGAGGCCTTGCTCGAAGCTGTCGCCGATGTCGATGATGCGATCGCAGAAAAATACCTAGGCGGAGAGCCCATCGCGCAAGAGGAACTGCAGGCGGCAATTCGCAGCGCATGTATCGACTGTCGTGCGGTCCCCGTCTTGTGCGGAACCGCTCTACGCAATAAGGGAGTGCGCCCCCTCCTGGATGCGGTCGTCAACTATTTGCCCTCGCCGCTAGAAGTCCCGCCCATCACCGGTGTGGACCCTGAAGACACCGCGATTGAGGTTACTCGCGAACCGAAGGACGGCGATCCTCTCGCTGCTCTTCTCTTCAAAGTCGCAATGGACGATGGTCGCAAGGTCGTCTTCCTTCGCATTTTCTCGGGCGTGCTCAAGCCCGGCATGGAAGTTCTCAATGTGCGTACGGGGAAGAAGGAGAAGGTTGCACGGCTTTTCGAGACACACGCCAACAAACGCCAGCGCATTGATAGAGCCGGTGCAGGCATGATCGTGACTGCCACCGGCCTCAAGACTGCCACTACGGGGGACACGCTCTGCGATGCGGCCAATCCGATTATGCTCGAGCGCATCGACACGTACGAGCCTGTCATCTCGACCGCTATCGAGCCAGAGACGAATGCCGAGAAGGACAAACTCGATTTTGCCATCGGAAAGCTCGTCGAGGAAGATCCGACCTTCGTAGTCCGAGATGATGAGGAGACCGGGCAAACAATCATCAGTGGCATGGGAGAGCTGCACCTGGAAATCATGGTCGAGCGTTTGCGCCGCGAGTACAAGGTCAACCCCAGGGTCGGGAAGCCACAGGTTGTGTATCGCGAGGCTGTCACCGCCAGCGCTTCTGGTGGGGCCGAGTTCGAGCGTGAACTCAAAGATACGTCGCTCTACGGCAAGGTCTCCTGTGAGATAGAGCCCCGTGAGCGGGGGGCTGGATCCACTTTCAAGATTGCGGTTCTAGGAACCGATGAAATCCCCGAAGTATTCCTAGAGGCGGCGATGCAGGGGTTGCGAGATGCTGCCCAGTCCGGCCCCTCTGGCTACCCGCTGGAGGATGTTGCGGTCTCGCTAACAAAGATGGCCTATCGAGAAGAGTCTCAGCCCAGTCTCGGACTCAGAGCTGCGGCCTCGGAGGCGTTCCGAATGGCGACCAAGAAAGCGAGCCCCATCAAGCTTGAACCAATCATGGAAGTCGAGATTACAACGCCCGAAGAATCCCTAGGGGCGATCATCGGCGACTTGAATCAACGAGCTGGGCATATCCTCGATGTTGGAGCGCGCGGTACCAAGAGCATCGTTCAGGCCAAAGTGCCTCTCGCCAACATGTTTGGCTACTCTACGAAGGTGCGAACCATCAGCTCGGGACGCGCTGAATTCTCGATGCGCTTTTCGGCCTACGACAGCTTGCAGTAGTGTTTCGAGCGGCCAGGAGAGCCCACCAATAGCACTCAGCGGTCTCTATCTACCCGGGATCGCATTATGTTCTGTGGTCTTGCTCGTTCCGAAATCGGGGGGACTCTCCCCAGGAAGCGGAGAGTGCTCACCGCGGCACGGTCGAGCACGGTCGACGGCCGGCAGGCAGGGCTGTCGGTGGCGAGCGACACTGCAAGGGCGGAGAATCACTCGAACAGATATGTGGCCGCGCGCTCAGGTGACGACCTGAATGTATGGAAGTTTACGTTTCGAAGTTGGCCCGCGTCGTGCGAAGCAAGAAATCGTCAGCTTGCCAGGTGACGAGTTCTTGCTCAGTGGTCTGTTTGATGTCGGCGCGGTGGCTTTCGTGCGCTTTTTGTTGAGCGAGGAGAAACTCAAAACGGGGCAATGCACTACATGTAGTGGGTGAGGTCTTAGACTGGCGGCTGTTGCTTAGGTCATTGCATCCGGTGCTCTGAGACGAGCAAGTGCCTGTACCAGGAGTTGCTTGCACGGGAACGCGCTTGAGAGACAGACATGAATTCGCCGGACACTGATCGAAACGATCGCCCCGACTTTGAAGAGTTTGTTG
>JAAEPE010000133.1 GCA_024222395.1 Myxococcales bacterium | reverse complement strand
GTCATTGTTCTTGGATGAACCAGGTCGAGATCTGGTTCAGTATTTTGGCTAGGCATGTGCTCAAGCGCGGCAGTTTTACGTCACTTGATGATCTCAAGAGCAAGCTAAAGAGCTTCATAAACTATTTCAACGCCACCCTGGCGAAACCATTTTCCTGCACCTACACCGGAAAGCCTCTGAAAGCATGAAAAATGGCGATCACCACTTATGCCGAGGACATCTAGGGCGATTTCTCCGTAGACATGCTGTCGGCCTAGAGCGCATGTAGTCCAAGGTGCGCCCACTCCAGATGACCGCTGATGCTTCATTTTGGAAACTTCTTCGCCCCCGAAGCGTTCTGCCGATAGAATGGTAGATGGTGCACCTGTTTCGTTATCTCACTCACTCACGGTTCCTCGCTACCGCTCTTGGAGTGGCCACCTGCCTCGTTCTTTCGAGTGGCTCGGCGCTTGCGGAGGATTCCAGTGTGGCACCAGCGCCAACTCTCCGAAGCTCTTCCATCGTACAACCCGCCGATGTCGGCCGCGCGAGCGCCATCCAAGAGCTCAAGGAGGGGCTGGAGGCAATCTGGACCGGAGCAAGCCTGCGACTCGGTACTACAGCCGTATACGTCGTCGACGCAGAAACCGGCGAGCCTCTCTACGACGTGCACGGGGCAGACGCGCTCAATCCAGCCTCGAACGTGAAACTCATCTCGACAGCCACGGTCCTCGCAACCCTGGGGCCCGATTGGAGATACCGAACGAGATTGCTTGGCGCAGCCGCTGATGCCGAGGGTGTTGTCGAAGGAGGCCTCTATCTTCATGGCACATACGATCCGACCCTTGGCCCCCTCGCTCTCGAAGAGCTTGCTCGGAACCTCCATGCGCAAGGCGTCACACGCATCGCCGGAGATATCGTCCTTGATGAGTCACCCCTGCGGGACACTTTGGCGCTTAGCCAAGTGCGAATTACTGTACGAGGGACGGCGCCCGGCAAGCCTGCATCTATTGAGACGTGGCCGGCCACCAACTTCGTTGCCGTGGCGAGCAACCGAGCCCACAGCAAGAAGTCTGGGCGCTCGCGAGTACGAGTCTCGAGCCGTCTTGTCGAGAATGAGGGCGAGCCTGCGCGCCTGGCACTGGCCATTCGCGGGACGATTCGCAAGGGGCATACTCGAATTCTCCACGTACCCATTCGCCGCCGTTCCACCTTCACTGGGAGTGCGATGCACCGAGCCTTGCAAGATGCTGGGATTGCAGTCGACGGTGTTGTTCGCATTGCGAAATTCTCTGATTTCAACGAGGAGGCTGGTCGCGCTGGCCGCATTCCCTTCCCCCTCGCAACTCACGAGAGTCACGACATCGCATCTCTGGTCAAGCGAGTAAACAAGCGCAGCCTAAATCACCTATCCGATCGTCTGGTAATGACAGCCGCACAGTCCGTGTTTGGCGGCCCCCTGCAGATGAGTTCAGCTGTGACTCTCATGAAGAATTGGCTCACCGGCATTGGTGTGGACGCCGATAGCGTCGTACTTGATACGGGATCGGGCCTCTCATACCGGACCCAACTTAGCGCCCGACAGATTGTGACAGTGCTTCGAGCGGCCGGCGGGTTTATCCCGGATGCCATGCCCCAGGATGCAGCGCAGAGCTATCGCGCATCCCTCGCACTTGGAGGTGTTGATGGAACCTTGCGTCGCCGTTTCCGGCTTCCCGGGGCGAGAGTCAAAGCTTTGGTTACCGGAAAGACTGGCACCCTCACTCGCGTGATTGCCCTCTCAGGCTTTATCGCTCGGCAGGACGGCAGGGCACTGTGTTTCTCTATCGTCACCAACGGTCATCACAACCACCGAAAGCGAACCGTGCGCCTTGAGCACGAGCACATGGTCGCCGAGCTCGATGGCTACCTTGGGCACACAGTAGCGACGCCTCAGGCTGCCGCGATGCCAGTCGCCACACCGACTCGGCACAGCGACCAGCCATCGCTTCCGTTGGCCCCAGGGGCCTTCCCGCGATAGCTACTCCTCGTCGTCGTAGTTGGCGGCGAGCTTCGCCAAGATCGATGCGTCTTCTAGCGTCGTGACATCGCCGTGGGCACCCTGCCCCGAGGCAAGGTCGCGAAGCAGTCTGCGCATGATCTTGCCTGAGCGCGTCTTTGGCAAACCGTCGGCAAAATGCACTTCTTCTGGACGAGCTAGAGCACCGATTTGCGTCGCAACGTGTGCTCGCAATTCGGCGCCGAGTTCTGCATCTCCCAGCACTCCCTTCATGGGTGTGACAAAGGCGACGATAGCCTGCCCCTTCAGCTCATGAGGTTTGGCGACAACAGCGGCCTCGGCCACCTTCTCATGGGACACCAGCGCGCTCTCCACTTCCATCGTCGAGAGCCGATGACCCGAGACATTGATAACGTCATCGACCCGCCCCATGACCCAGAAGTAGCCATCCTCGTCGCAGCGTGCGCCGTCGCCCGCGAAGTACTTGCCCTCGACCTCCCCAAAGTAGGTGGAGACGAATCGCTCGTGGTCGCCGTAGAGAGTACGAAGCATTGATGGCCAAGGCTTGTCGAGCACAAGAAAGCCGCCGTGATTTGCAGCGCACTCCTTGCCCTCCTCGTCGACAATCTTCGCCGAGACGCCTGGCAAGGGGCGTGTGCAGGAGCCCGGCTTCGTTGCAATTGCTCCTGGAAGCGGGCTGAGCATGATGGAGCCTGTCTCAGTCTGCCACCAAGTATCTACAATGGGGCAACGCTCCCCGCCAATGACTTCGCGATACCACATCCAAGCGGATGGATTGATGGGCTCCCCAACTGTCCCGAGGAGGCGAAGACTGCTTAGATTGTGCTTCTTTGGCCACTCGTCGCCCCAGCGCATGAAGGCGCGAATTGCCGTAGGCGCAGTATAGAGAATCGTCGCCTTGTGCTTGGCGATGAGTTCCCAGAACCGGTCGGGCTCTGGATGGTTTGGCGCGCCCTCGTACATGAGAGTTGTAGTGCCATTGAGAAGGGCCCCGTATACGACGTACGTGTGCCCGGTTACCCAGCCGACGTCGGCCGTACACCAGAAAATGTCATCGTCTTTGATGTCGAATACGAGCTTGGTGGACTGATAGGCACCAACCATGTACCCGCCCGTCGTATGCAGAATGCCTTTTGGCTTTCCGGTCGTCCCACTCGTGTAGAGGATGAAGAGTGGGTGCTCAGCATCGAGAGCTGGAGCCGTGTGCGTAGGCTCTGCCTTTGCAACCAACCCGTGCCACCAGTGGTCCCGGCCATCTTGCCACGCGACATCGTTGTCGCAGCGCTTCAGTACAACCACGTTCTCCACGGGGGCTGTCTTCAGCGCTTCGTCTACATTCTCCTTGAGGGCTAAGACGCTACCGCGCCGCCAACTCCCATCCGCCGTTATGACGGTCTTGATGCCCGCATCGAGAATTCGATCAGAGAGCGAACTTGCCGAGAATCCACCGAATATGACGGAGTGAACAGCGCCAATGCGAGCGCAGGCAAGCATCGCGACGGCAGCTTCGGGCACCATAGGCATGTAGATAGCGACGCGGTCGCCAGCGTTCACACCGAGGCCGAGAAGCACGTTTGAGAACTGAGAGACATCGCGATGAAGCTCGAAAAAACTGATCTCGCGAACATCGCCCGGCTCCCCCTCAAATAGGATCGCCGTCTTGTCGCCAAGGCCTTTCGCAATCTGATGGTCGAGGCAGTTGTACGCAATATTGGTCTCTGCGCCAACGAACCACTTGGCGTCGGGTACCTTCCAATCCAGAACCGAGTCCCACGCTTTGTGCCAATGCAATTCACCTGCGATATCCGACCAATAGCCTTCGGGGTCCTCGTCGGCGCGTTTGTAGAGGGCATCATAATCGGCCAGGCTCTTGACGTGAGCATCTTTCGCAAACGCCTCAGGTGCTTCGAAAGTGCGGTCTTCAGTTAGAACAGATTCGATATCCGACATCTAGGTTCTCCGTATTGCCCTATGGCGCAATGCCTAGGGGTATCGCCTTAGTGCGATCATTTGCTGCGGGTACGTCCAACTCCAAAAACTTCGGTGTGCCTCCAGAAATGGAGGTGTGCAGAAGAACAAGCCCTTTGGGCGATTGGGCGACGGCGTACGCCCATCTCTGGTTGTGAGACACGAGGGCCCTGGAAATCAGATAAGCCCCTTCGACGAGGGCGCTGGCCTTGCCCTCGAGGTCAAATCGCAAGAGGCTGCTCCTGTGCTGCTCTCCACCGCTGCCCGTCTCCGATGGCAGCACCCTAGAGAGGGCTGTGAGTAGCAACGTTGCAGGACTTGCCGTGGACCGAATCGTCGACGCCGCCATCACAGCCTCCCGCTGGCTCACGGCAAGAAACTGCGGCACTGCCGCTAGTCCGATTACAGCATCGCCCACTCGAGAAAGTGAAATCCCGTGGACTGCGACCCGCTGAACCCTAGTGGGCCTAGCCCCCGCCACAACTGCACCAGCGTCGTTCCCTGATAGGACCCAAATCTCGTTTCCGCCAGGAGAGAAGACAAGATCGCGCAATAGCGGCACAGTCTCATTGTCCATCAAGGAAAGCGTCGCCACGACCTTCTGGGTACTAAGGGATACAAGGCTAAGACTATTTTCCTGGGAGCCTAGCACCGCGAGGGACTGTCCATCAGGGCTAAGCGTAGCGGCGACCGAGTCAACAGGAAGTGCCACAGTGCCGCTCACAGAAAGTGCGGATGGCACCCTGCTGTCAAAGAAGGTTACTTCGTTCCGACTAAGCACCGCCACAGTGGGCACATCCGCGCGACATGCCAGCTCGACGAACGACTCACCATTGATAGAATAACTCTGAGCGAGCGCTGGGCCTCCCCTTGCAGCGAGTGAGACTGCCTTAATGCGCTTTTCTCCGGGCTGCGCCAGGTAGAGGACACGGCCATCGTGCCCGAAGCACAAGTCTTCGGTGCCAGCGACATCGATCGACTGAGCCAGGGAGAGCCGTCCATCCTCGTGGGCGAGTGCGAGGTGCACCGACTTAGAACTCGCCGTCGCCAGGAAGCGTTGTACTTCGATCGTCTTCGCACCGCGGCCGTCCGGATGAGAGACCTCGACGGCAATTCGCCCCGAGGGAACTTCGGTCGGGATTCTGGAAACGATGCCACCAGCCTTCGTTCTAGCGAGCGCCTTGGCGGGTCGTCCGCCGATCGAGATTGTTGGCAACCTGCCAAAATCATCCCCTTCTACAAGAATGAGTTCACCGACGACGAACCTGCCGTCCGACGCTGCCGTGGAGAGGTTACCCTTGGCTGGCAACTGGCTCAGGTCACCCAGGTCGACGACTCGCTCAACGTCCGGAGCACCACCACTAGCCGGCACGCTTCGCGGCCCAACGATGCTTCGGTCACCGGCGGACGAGCACGCAACCGTGGCTAGCGTAAGAGCCAACGCGAGGCCGAGCCTCACGTCTTCGCCCCTGCCTTTTGCATGGCTATCGCGTCGATTTCGACGAGAACATCGAGGGGGAGCCGACTCACCTGCACAGTGGCGCGCGCCGGGCGGCTCTCGCCAAAGGCCTCCGCATAGACCGCGTTCACTGCAGCGAAGTCATCCATGTCGGCGAGAAAGATGGTCGTCTTGACCACCGAGTCTAGCCCTGCCCCACCAGCCTCGAGTACCGCCCGCAGATTCTTGAGCACCTGAGCGGTCTGCTCTCCTACGCCCCCCTCAACGATCGCCCCGGTTGCCGGATTGAGCGCAACCTGTCCAGAACAAAAGACCATCCCCCCTGCACACATGGCCTGCGAATACGGGCCAATTGCTCCTGGAGCGTCCTTCGTCTTCACAACTACTCGTTTGGACATCCTCGGATGCTAACTGCTGCGTGATAGGTTGCGCCCGTGCCTAGGGCAGAAATTGGCGAGCCAGTTGACGAGGCGAACGAATCGGCGATTAGCAAACACTTCGCCAAGCTCTTCGTTGGCTGTGTAGTGGTTAGCTTCATCGTCGGCATCGTCTTCTTCTTCACCCTTGCCCAGCAGAGGAGCGGCTCCCCAATTCCACAGGATGCGGCACTCGGCCAGGGCGCAGCCCACCCCCTATAGCCAGTTGACAGGGGACAACCTGCGGGGCTAAAAGACGCCTATCGCGAGCGTAGCTCAGCGGGAGAGCGCCGCCTTCACACGGCGGATGTCGTAGGTTCAACCCCTACCGCTCGCACCCAGAAGGGCCACTGGAGAACTCCGGTGGCCCTTTGCTATTTCCTTCCCAATACGCCGAATTGAGATGGGAGCGCGCTATGCAACGAGGTCGACGAGCATGCCGGCGGAGAGCCCCACTTCGTGTTTGGACACGCGACTAGCAACTTCACCCCGAATACGACTTAGCGCCAACTCACTCGACTCCGCCGCGATATCCGTGTCCTGAATCCGCGACGCGGCGGCAGCAATGTTCTCCATCGTCACCGCGTTCGCCTCCAGTGCACCAGTCAACCGATTGCGCATCGCGCCAATGTTCGCGCGATTCTCCGACAGCGTCTCGGACGCCGCATCAAATGCATCGAGCGATGCCTGGGCGCCGGCCGCCGTACTCAGGTCGAGCCCATCGAGCCCTAGAGCGCTAGTACCTGAGTCCGGCGTCTCAACGGCGAGTCGGTCCTCAGCGCCGCCGCCAGTCCCTACTTGCAGATCTGTTGCGCCACCCTGAAGGAGCGCATTTCCATTGAACTCAGTCGTTTCCGCGATCCGTCCAACCTCTTCTTGGAGCTGCGAGAATTCCTCTTGGATAGCTCCGCGACCCGAGTCGTCAAGAGTTGCGCTACTTGCCTGGACAGCCAGCTCTCGCATTCGAGCCACAAGGTCATGCTGCTGCTCCAGTGCTCCATCGGCGATATCGCTCTGCGAGACGCCGTAGTCAATATTGCGACCTGCTTGCTGCGATGAACTCAGCTCCACCAGTAGCTGCTTCGCGATTGCGAGGCCCGCCGCATCGTCGCGAGTTTTGTTGATCCGTTTGCCAGAGCCAATGCGATTCAGATGCTCGCCCTGCGTCTTTTGCGCACGAGAGACATTCCGAGAATAGGCCACGGACGAGACGCCACCAATAGATACAGCCATATGCGAGCTCCTAGCACCGGATCTCAGGAGAGACTTAGTGCGCAAATAGAAGGCCAGCTCGACGTGTGGGTAGCAATCCCATGGCTTTCTAAGTCCTGCATCTATTACTTTGCCACCTATCTGAACCGGCGTCAATCGCAAACACTGGAAGACCGGTACTTTGCGGAGGCAAAGTGGTGAGATGTGCGAGACTTCCGCCATGCCGTGGATAGTGATTTGCGCAGTATTGCTCGCCTGCTCACCTGCTCATAAAACCTCTGAGACAAAGGAGGCGGAGTCCGTGCAGGTGGTCGCGCCCTCCGAGAAGGCCATTGAATCACCCTCGAAACAGAGCTTCGAGGCGGGTATGCAGCTGCTCTGCGATAGCGTCGACAAGGTCGACTCCAACCTGGCACCATCCGAGCGACAGCGAGCCGTAGCCCAATGGATCGACGAGAACGTTAAGAACAGCCAGGTACGCGAACTCTTTTCTATCATGGGTGATGTACCGCCCAACAAGCGCGCCGGCATGATGAAGGCAGCGGCGGCAAAGGCCGGCATCACCCTCTGCGCCATTGCAGAGCGATAGCCTTCGAACCCGCTAGACCGTCGAGCGAAAAGAATGACCGAGGATGGTGAGTTCTGATTTTTCGAGTGCAAAGCGCGAATGAGGATTTTGCCGGGGTAAATGACGAAATGAGCAACGCTGCAATCGGGAAAGCAGGACCATTAGACCGATCATTGTTTACGCTCGGCGGTCTAGACCAAATCTTGGTCAATGACGTCCATCGCCATGGCTTCGGCTGAGCGCTCCTCGCCAGCGCCAGGACCACACGACTAGCCGCCCGTGCTGTCCTGGGCGATTGCTCGCCCCTCCCCACAGAGGCGGTCGTGAGGCAAGCGAGACAGCAGCCTTCGACTTTCAGTCTGCAAGCCGCCAAGATCCCTGCGAAACTTCTTCCTTCCCTTCCCTAGACTGCATGCTAGTGTCCGCCTCTAGTCATGCCCCCCCCACGGCCGCTACCAACCGAACCTGCCCCTGTGCCAAAGATGATTGCCCACGGTACTGGCAGCCCTGCCACTATCGCAGAGACGGCCTCACCCGAACTTGGGGCCATGGCCATGCGGCTGCCCAGTGTTGGTGAGCAGTTTGATAAGTACACCCTGCTTGCCAAACTGGCCACAGGCGGAATGGCCGAACTCTTCGTCGCCGAGCTGAGCGGTGCCGCAGGCTTCAGCAAAAAGGTCGTCATCAAGCGAATCCTGCCCCACGTCGCGCACGAGGAGCATTTCACGCGCATGTTTCTCGACGAGGCCATGACTTGTGCGCAGATTAGTCACCCAAACGTCTGTCAGGTCTTTGAACTCTGCGAGACCAAGGGGAGCCACTTTCTAGTCCTCGAGCACCTCGAGGGAGCGACGGTCGGCGAGCTCATCCGCCGGTGTTTGATCTCCGAGCAGCAGCTCAATATGCGCCTGGCTGCGGGTATCATAGTACAAGCCTGCGATGGCCTTCACGCCGCCCACGAGCAGGTGCACGACGGCCGAAACAGCAATCTAGTACACCGAGACGTCTCGCCCGGAAACCTCTACGTCACCGTCGATGGCATCGTCAAGGTACTCGACTTTGGCATAGCCAAGGCGCGCTGGATGCCACGTATGACCAAGACGGGCACTTTGCTCGGAAAATGCGAGTACATGTCTCCGGAACAAGCTCGCGGCGGCACTACCCTCGACAGGCGCTCAGACATATTCTCACTTGGCATCATCGCCTGGGAACTCTTCTGTGGGCAGCGCCTCTTCCGCCGCGATAGCGAGTACGACACGCTGCGAGCCGTATTGCGCGCTCCCATTGACAGGCCCCGAACGCTGAGGCCCTCAATCCCCGAGGCGCTCGACGAGGCTATCATGCGTGCGGTTGAGCGCGACGTTGACGATCGCTACCGCACTACCTACGAATTCATGCAGGCCATTGCACACGCCCTGCGTGATGCGGGAGGCCCTACGCCTATGTGCGACATCGCCCCGCTGATTCGCAGTTCTTTTGCGGAAGAGCTCAAGATTCAGCGAGCCGTACTCTCGCAAGCCTCTCAGGCAGGGAGCGCCTCTCAGATACTCGCACCTGCGGCGATGGCCATGGTCGGAAATGGCGGTGAGGACTTTGCCAACACGGACCTCCTAACGAGCGAGCTCCTCCGCCCCTCAGCTCTAGCGGATGAGTCGGAGGACTCTGCAGAACTCACATTCCGCGATGTGCCTCAAGAGCCAGCCGCCGTCCGTCGGCCAAGCCATGCGCCGTCTTCACCAGTGGGTGCTAGTGCATCTGCCGCAGGGCCATCCACAAGCGAGATTCCCGAGGTTTCTCGGCTCCCATCAGCGAATGCCGACGCAGCTGAGTCGCCTACAGTCGACGCGAAGCCATCGGGTCGCCGCAAGAGTCGCCTCAGCTCGCCGCCTGCGCCTACCAGCCAAGACTCAACTCCAACCTCTGCAGTCGTGACACCGGTACTCTCGGAACTCAGCGGCCCAGTGCGCACCCGCGGACGCACGGCCCTGCTTCTCTCGCTCACGCTCCTCTTGGGGGCTGCCGTTACGACGGGTTCGCTTGCGTACTTCGGCAGTAGAGCTAGAGCCAAGAGCCGAGCAGCCAAAGCCACCCAGCGATCGCTAGAGGTACCGGCGGCAAGGGTGATAGCGCCCCCCTCTACAGCACCAGCCCCACACGCGGATGCTGCTCCCCATACAACCGATGCACCAGTTCTTTCGGCGACCGCCAATGCCGCAGCCCAGGCGGAACTGCTCGAGGCGAATCGACAGGCAGAGGCTATCGTAACAGCCCTACCGGTCGCTAAGGAGCCCGATTCATCACCAGCTACTGGCGAGCCAGATGGCACTCTGGGGACGGTCGAAATCCACTCGAGTGAGGCCGGGCAAGTCTACCTCTACCCGAAGAAGAAGCTCCTTGGGACAACGCCACTCGCTGTCAATCTCCCTCCAGGTCGCTACAAACTCAAACTGCAAGTAGGCAGCGAAAAGGGGCAGAAAAAGTACTTCCACATCAGGGTCAAAACAGACGCCAAGACTCGGCGTAGCTTTGATCATTGGTAGTTGGCCACTGGTAGTTGACCACCGGCAGCGATAGTGGAGAGAGCAAGCGCCCTACGGCATCACCGCACAAAAGCCGGTGTCGAGGTATTGGGGCGAGCCTCCGCTCTTGATTGATGGAACTACATGTCACACCGCAACATCAAGAATTGGCGCGTCGGTAGCATCTTCCAGCTCTTCCCGACTCACTCCCGGCGCAAGCTCCACCAGGCGGAAACCTTCGCCCGCAGGGTCGAGCACCGCCAGATCTGTGATGACGCGAGTGACTACTCCTCGCGCAGTTAGCGGGAAGCTGCACTCGGTTACGAGTTTCGACTCGCCGGCCTTCGACTGATGGGTGG
>JAAEPE010000132.1 GCA_024222395.1 Myxococcales bacterium | reverse complement strand
TGCTTCGCCTCTGCGCGTCGGGCGGCGTGGACGGATAGAGGGTCTCGCGAGGGAGGGGCGTCGGCCGGTCGGGGCTCGCGGCGGAGTGCGCTTGGCCGGGGGCATCGGGAAGCTTCGCCTGGGGCTTGCCAAAGACATCCGGCGCTGAAGCTACGAGTTGCTTCTTCCAGGTGGTGATTTGGTGGGCGTGGACATCGAATTTCTTCGTCATCTCAGCCGTCGTCAGCTCGCCCGCTATCGCCGTCAGAGCAACCTTGGCCTTGAAGGCCGGGGAATGGTTTCGTCGTTTTCTTCGCATCGTGGACTTCCTCCTGGAGCCATAGGCTCCGGCAAATGAAGGAAATCATCTAACTCATGATCCACTGATGTTTGTCCCGCTAATGGGGACCACCTCTGCCCTCCGCGCGAGTTCGCGAACTCCTGCCCCGGCAGTGGCAGGCCGCGCGTTAGGTCGCCGAAGAGCAAGCTCGCGGAGAGACTGGCTAGATCACCCTCTGTAGTCTTCGGAGCTGCGTTGGAAGCTGTGGTCGGCACCACGATGTTGTGCCACGATTGGCTATGGTGCGCCTAGGTGAGTAGTGCCGGGCGGCTACGTCGATCCAGTTGGGGCGGTATCCTTTGGGTGTAGATCTGACTGTGACAGCGGCTTTGTAGTCATTCCACGGGCCTAGAAGGCACTGGTGCCCGGAACGAAGCACGTCGAGGCAACGCCGCTAGAAATTGGGCCAATCTCACCGTTGCCACCAGGATTCGGCACTTCGTAGGAGCCTGCGAGGCTGAGAGTGTCATAGTCTG
>JAAEPE010000131.1 GCA_024222395.1 Myxococcales bacterium | reverse complement strand
TCGTTTCAATCGCACCGGGCATCACGGAGAGGTGGCATGCCGACCATGGGCAGTCGTTGCGCGCCGTGTTCTGATGCGCTGGGCGACGCGTCGCCCGCATCTCTTGACTCGCCACCGGTCGCCCGCCTCGCTCGAGCATCCCAATCGTCATCCTCCTGCTTTCTCTCACCGCCGTTCGAATCTTCACCCGGCAGGATCGCATCTTTACGAATATATACGGTCGTCACGATCCCTTCCTGAAGGGTGCCGAGGCGAGGGGTGACTGGTATCGGACCAAGGACCTGATCGTCAAGGGCACCGACTGGATTGTTGAGCAAATGAAGCAGTCTGGTCTGCGAGGCCGGGGAGGCGCCGGCTTCCCGAGCGGATTGAAGTGGAGTTTCATGCCAAAAGTTAGCGATGGGAGGCCGAGTTATTTGGTCGTGAACGCGGACGAGAGCGGTATGGTTTTGCAGCGTCTTGCTGTTGATGCGTTCTTCTTGCCTCGCGTGCCGCCGCCGCCGATGCTCGAATCCATCCTGGATTCGAGCATCGATTCGGATTTCTGTCCCTGATTCTCACGGTCATCGACCCCGTCACCTCCGCCATCGCCGCCAGTTCCCGTGACCTGTAAGGATCGTGAGATTATGCGGAACGAGCCTCATAAGCTCGTGGAAGGCTGCCTGATTGCTGGCGTCGGCATGCGCGCCCGCGCTGGGTACATCTATATCCGCGGTGAATTTGTCGAGGAGCGAAATAATGTGAT
>JAAEPE010000130.1 GCA_024222395.1 Myxococcales bacterium | reverse complement strand
TGGCTCGACTTCGGGGCCAGACTCGACGAGCACGGCCGAGCCATACTTGCGAGCACGAAGATGCGTCGCGCCGTGTTGATGGAGCAGTTCTTCAACGTGCTCCGCGTCGTAGTGTTCAGCTCTGTTTTTGAACATGGTACCAGAGAATTCCTTAGGTGGATTCGCGCTTTCGATTCTGGAGTTTGTCAGTACGCCAGGTCCAGCGGAAAGGATGATGTTCTATTCGATTCCAATGCTTGATGAAGCCCATGACTCGCTCGCTCTGCTCGTCGCGGCAGGTGAAGTCTCCACGTTTGAGGATTCGTCGCTCAAGTATTGAAGACCAAATCTCGACCTGGTTCATCCACGAGGCATGGATTGGTGTGTAGATGACTCGGAAACCCCCGCCATGACGATTATAGAACTTCTTCCATCGCTTGTCTTTGCCATCGAAGTGGGTATTGAGGTTGTCCCAGATGACGAAGATTCCTTTCTTGGGGTAGCGACGAGCGAGCGCGTTCATAAACGACACCAGCGCATCAGCCGTGCGATGCAGCACAACTCGGCCGAACATGCTGCCAGTCTTGACGTTGAATGCAGCGAACAAAGACTGTGTGCCGTGCCGTTTGTACTCGTATTCATAGAGAACTGAGCCATCGCGAGGGTCCACGCGCGTGGGATGCTCTCGTTCAAGCACCTGCATCGGCTTTTCGCCCACACAGATAGCAACAGAATTCTTCTGAGGGTTGATGTACAAGTTGCAGATGCGCTTCGCCTTGGGCAGGAAGTTGTGGGCTGAACTCTTGAGCCATTGCCGAATGCGATGTGGCCGGATCTTCTCAAAACGCAAGATTGTACCGACTTCACTGACGCTCAGCCGATAGTCGGTTTGCTCTTCAAGTGATCGAGCAAGCTACTCGTATGTCCAGACGTCGCGGAACGGCGCCGGAGACTCTTGAGCCGTAGGCCGCTCGCAGACGATCTGCACGAGCTTGCAGCGGATTTCAACTGGGATTTGCGCAGGTCGACCACTACACTCCAGATTCTCCAACGACTCCACTGATGGGTTCGCCGAAAAACGTGCCTTCCACTTGCGCACGTTGCGACAGGAGCAGCTCAGCCCCTCCGAGACTTTCCTCCTTCCAAGCCCTGATGCGCCATGAGCACGATTTTCGCTCGCTGGATCACCACATGCGGCGCGCGATGCCGCCTCACCAGCAGCTTTAGCAATCGGCGTTCACTGCGTGGGATCTTGAGTCTATTCGAGGCTGGTCCTGGATACATGTAGACAGAACCCACCGCCCGTCTCCCGCTATAGCCTCGGTAGAGTACCGGAGCAGAATCTTGTCTCATCTCTCTTGGATAACGCGCGCTGGCA
>JAAEPE010000129.1 GCA_024222395.1 Myxococcales bacterium | reverse complement strand
TGGCTCGACTTCGGGGCCAGACTCGACGAGCACGGCCGAGCCATACTTGCGAGCACGAAGATGCGTCGCGCCGTGTTGATGGAGCAGTTCTTCAACGTGCTCCGCGTCGTAGTGTTCAGCTCTGTTTTTGAACATGGTACCGGAGGATCTTCGTACTGTTGACATCGCCAGCGAGGTCGAGAGCGGTCACAATCTTGGGGTAGATGTTGGCATCGGGAAATCGGCCCAGAGCGATGAGTTCCGGTTCCGGAGCCGCTGAGAAGATGGCGTGCCCCTTGACCCGGCCCAGAGAACGCTGCAATTGGTACCCCTGCTTCAGGAGGATACGGTCGACGGTGGCGATTAGTTCAGCGCTAATCGACTTGTCCGCAGGCCCCTCTTGCAACGATTGTAGGCGACTATCATTGTCGCCGTAACGCATCGTGACATTGAACGACGAGATGCGACGCTGGTCGCGCAGCAGCTTATGCCTCCACGCAATCCACCCATCCCCTAGTGCAGTGCTTCTCACAAATCGGTAATTGGAGGCCTGCCCTGGCTCGCAGTGAGACACTCGCACTGCCGCTTCCTACGCCAACTCACTACAACGTGCTGGTACATGAGCCTAGCTTGTATCCAGTGCTCTTCGCTATACAAGAGGGTAGCTGCGAAGAGGCACTTGATGTTGCGTCTGAGCTGCTTACTCGATGCCAAGAGGACGGGATTTTGGGCCATGGTCTCGACTGGCTCGTTGCCTGCAGCCTTGCGCAAGCGAGTCTCGGCCGTATGCAGGAGGTGGGAGAAAGACTCGCAGATGCCCTGGTCATTGCCAGCGCCTTTTTGTTTCGGTAGGGACCATCAAGACA
The DNA here is from genome assembly GCA_024222395.1 of Myxococcales bacterium. GTDB lineage: Bacteria > Myxococcota_A > Polyangia > Haliangiales > Haliangiaceae > NORP324. The sequence goes on along the minus strand of JAAEPE010000129.1, from coordinate 2,922 downwards.
CACATGCACCGACTGCTGCGTGGATTGGGCGCCAAGAATCATGTCAACGCAATACGCATCGCAGAAGGGCGTGGGCTCCTCTAGGCGTCTGCAACGAACCGCTGTTATTGCTGAAACAGATGAGATGCACTAGGCAAACGCCAGTGGCAGCAATAACACAGTGATGTACACGGCGGGTATCCCGCCCTGTCCGCAAACACGACCGCGGCCATCACTGACACGCGTTCACGGCGCAGAGCACTGAGCGGCTATTGAGTGACCGGTCGAAGCTCATGCGTATGCGCGGGGATTCGCTCGCGGGCGCAATTCTCGTCTCTGTTTTCGCACGCCATGCGCACGGCAGACGGATTGTCGTGGCCTCGATGAAGCATGTAGCTCTCCATGGCTCGGGCGGCATCTGCGTGACCAAGGCTCTTGAGCGCCAAGGCCTGAACTCTGAGAAGCTCAGGTTTCTCGGGCCACAGCGCAAGGCCCGTCTGAGCTGCTGCTAGCGCGTCCTCGTCTTGGCCGGCACTACCAAGGGCCATGGCCAGCCGCGTCCACGCTCTCACATCCTGCGGCGCACTCTGAGCGGCTTTGCGAAGAGGTGCAATCGATTCCTGCCAGCGCCACACGAGAGCAAGGGCCTCACCGCGAATTGCGAGCAGCGCCGGGTGTCCGGGGTCGCCAGCCTCGGCCATGTCGAGCCACGAGAGCGCCTCGTCGATTCTGCCTTGGCGGGCAGCCACGCGCGCGAGGCTTGCTTGAACCATCGCTCTCTCTTCGGGAGTGCCATCCTTCGCCAACAATTCAAGAGCGTTCTCGAAGCTCTCTCTCGCCTCGTCGAGGCGCTCCTGCACCTGATGAATAAGGGCTAGACCGAGATCAAAGCTCCGACGCCAGTGTGGAGCAGCGCCGGCTTGCACGCGAGCTCCGATGCCCACCGCAACTTTCGTCTCCGCGATATCAACGATGGGCTGCGAAGGACACGGGTCCATGACCTTGCGTCCCAATGCTCTGGTTGCTCGGGCGAAAGCCCGTCCTCGTGCACTGCGAGCAGTCTCGCATGCGAGTTTCTGAAGTTCGAGACCATTGCGCCTATGTCGAAGTAGCGCCGTCACTGTCAGCGGGTGACGAGCGGCCGTCAAGCCCGCAGGCACATCGAGGGCGTAGCGAACGACGGCTGCGTCACGAGGGCCAATTGCCATGTTCTCGACAACTGTGTCGAAGAGCTGAAACTCGCGCTGCTGAAGCCTCTTTCCTTCGCGATCGGTTGTGAATGCGGCTAGCACGTGGGCAGTGGGGTCACTGCCACTGCGAGCGTGCTTTCCGCCCGCCTCAGCAATCAGCGTTCCACTGCTATCGGTGACCTTCACTTCGATCCAGGTGTCTTGCACATCGAGGGCGGCACCAGGAAAGAGGTGCCCTACTTCAAGATTCCGCAAGACCACGTCTAGGAGCAGTCGCTGACCTGCGAGCACAGGAGCTGCCTCCGCCGGAAACACCCGCGTGCCATCCTCTAGCGTGGCAGCTGCGACATCGATGCTCACGATTCCGCGCAGCTGCTCAGTGAGCAGTTCTAGCTGGACACCATCGCCAGCCATGGCCGCCATCCACGTATTGGCGCCAAGGAAGCGATGGGAGGAGACCTCACCATTTCTTGCTGCCAGATCTCCGTCTCTCACCTTCTCCTTCCGCATGTGACAACCAATGCAATCGAGCTTGTCTACTGGTTCATCGATCCGGGCCAGGCGGTTGCCTGCGTAGCCGGATGCCAGGTGCGGGGTAATGACGTCGCCGCCGGCCATGAACTGATTCACTCCCAGGTCGGGATGCAGGAAGCCTCGGTGACAGGCCCCGCAAAGAGATACCTTGCGCAGTGGATCCAGTGCGAAGCCTGCCTTGTGCTCCTCCAAGCTGCCAGGCACCTTCGGATTTGGATCAGGAACCTGCCCGCCGGTGAGGGTGTAGCCGCCGTTGCCGTGGAGGCTCACTTCCGAGATGCGGTGACAGGACTTGCATGTGAGGCCCGAGTGGGCGCGGACGTCATCGGGGCGAATCGGCTTCTCGACCGCTCCGTCGATAGTCAGGGCTGGCATGTGACAGCCCGCGCAGAAGCGAGTGGCAACGGCGCCAGTTGCTTTGCGGAAGCGCTCGAAGGTTGCCAGATAGGTTGGATCCTCAAGAGACGCACCAGCGTGGCTTGAGGAGCGCCATTGACGAACCACATCCGCATGACATGGCTCGCAATCCTTGTCGTCATCGACAAGCTCCTCGCCCGAGAGTTCGCCTTCGACTCGAACACGGGTCGGGCCAAAGTCACCAGGTTTGGCGGGCAGGCTGGCCGTGATGAGCCCGGTCTGCTCGGCGCTTGGGTCTCTTGGGTTGGGCTTTCCCGTTCCAGAGGGCTCGGTTCCGGCGCGCTCGGTTCTAGAGACCTCGGTATCAGCAACAGCTACCTTGGTGGCGTGCTCACCATCGTCGCCACAGCCAAGCTGCAGCGTGACTGCAAGCAGCAGGAGAAGGATGGGCTGCACATTCAAGAGGCTTGGCTAACACAGTCGACCGAGCGCACGCAATGGCCCACGCTCGGTCGACATGCATGCTGCGAGGGCGGCGAAGAAACGCGTCGCGAGAGGCTAGACTTCAATTTGAGAAAATTGATCGATATGGAGGCCAGATTCAAACAGGATATTGAACGATTGGAAGGCTTGGGTACCAAGGCGCAAATCAGAAACACAGGTTGTAGGGTAGCCCCGGGTCGTTACCTTCCCGGGGCCCTCGCCAGATCCGGTCAAGGAGATTTCCACCATCCGGCTCCTCCGCTGATGAGGCTCGTGTTTTAGCTCCAGATATTCACTGAAATCTGGGGCCGCGGCAGCGCCCACCGAGTCTTTCGCGACTCGGCAAATCGATCCCACGGTAGACGATTTCTCTGACTGC
>JAAEPE010000128.1 GCA_024222395.1 Myxococcales bacterium | reverse complement strand
GGTCGAGCAGCGATGGTTCAGGGTCGGGCGCCGGAGCGTTTGTTTACAACGGGAGGGTAAGGAATGTCTACGATATGCGGAGTGGGTATCGACGTGAGCGCTCGAGAATTGACAGTGTCAATCGCCGGCAAGGCAGCTCAAAGTTTCGAGAACAACGCCAAGGGCCACCGGGCCATCAGCAGGCTGGTTACAGACTGTGCAAAAGGAATAAGTCCTGGTCTGTGTCGAGGCGACGGGAAGTTACAGTCTGGACCTGTGTTTTCATCTGCAGGGCTGTGGTTTGAGGGTGATGGTGGCGAACCCAAGAGCGGTCGCGAATTTCGCTAAAGCGATGATGTCGCGCAGCAAGACGGATCCCATGGACGCCGAGGTGCTGCGTCAGTTTGCAGAGCGCATGCCCTTCGTGGAGTGGGTCCCGCCATCCCAAGCTGCATTGGAGCTCCGTGCAGCATCTAGGCGACTAGATTCATTGAGTAATATGCTCACCCGTGAAAAGAACAGATTACACGCGGCGCGTGCCACAAAGACCACCATCAGTATCGTTTCCGATGATTTGAAGTCGAGCATCAAACACTTTGAAGGTCGCATGGAACGACTCATCAAGAAGATTGAATCGTTCATCAAAACAGAGCCGTTGTTGCATGCACGCTATCGCCGACTACAAACGGTTCGTGGCATCGCTGCCCGCAGCGCCATTCGCCTCTTAGGCGAGCTCGCCACGATGCCAGTAGATATGAGTCCTAAACAGTGCGTGGCTCACGCAGGCCTTGACCCGCGGCAGCATCAATCAGGGTCTTCCATCGACCGGCCGGCCCGGATCTCAAAGCGCGGCAATGGATATTTGCGCTCTGCTCTATATATGCCCGCCGTCGTTGCCTCTCAGCACGACCCCATCATCAAGGCTTTCTATGAGCGGCTGCTCGAAAAAGGAAAGAAGCCCCTCTGTGCACTGGTAGCCATCATGCGTAAACTGCTTCACGGAATTATCGGAATGTTCAAAACAGGGACCGATTTTGACGCCCAACTGCTATTCCCAAATATTCGGGTACAGGGAGTTTGAACACGAAAGATATTGCTTGATCTGAAAGAGAGTATCTATCCTCTTAGGAGAATGGCCGCACGCATCGTTGCGCTGGAGGACAGGTGAAGACCAAGGCGATCTTGCTGATCCTGGCCGGACTGGCGCTGCCGGTCGTGTCCTTTGGGCTGACGGGCTTGTTGGTGGAGCCGCCAACCGGCATGGACGGCTACGTACCGGCCTTCATCGGGGGCTTTGTTGGGCTGTTGTTGGGTGGAGGAGCGATTGCCGTCGGAATCGGATGGTTGTTCGCGGGCAGAGGCGACTGGCGGGAGGTGGCAGCCGCGGGGTGGCAGCCGCGAGCCTCGCCCCGAGTCTGCGGCGCATGGCCGCACTTCAGTTTGGAAACCGGCCGTGAGTGCCCAGCGACAGGGATGGGAAACACCAAGGCGACTGCCGCAGAACCCAGCCGAGCCGCGGCCCCTTGAATCCCCCCGTCTGGGGCAGCCGGACGCCGCCACAAGTGCCGAATTCCGCGGCCGCCCATGCGCGAACCCCTGCGTCTCGACGCCACCCCGCCCCGCAGACGGACCTCGCCGTCCCCGTCGCGCAGTCTCGCTGCTGCTCAGGCTCCTGCTCCTTCCAAGGCGCGCACCGGTTCGGTGGTCGGCTCCACGCTGACGCTGGTGTGGCTCCAGGATGAGGGCAGGGCCCCCGTGCATCAGCGGTCGTCCGGGTGGGCTTCGTGGCGGAGTGAGAGGAGCGCTGCAGGCACCTCCGCGGTTCCCAGACCGGTCATGTTCCTCGCATGGTCTCCGACCGCAGCGACCTCCGCGGTCAGGCGGTCGAGGTCGGCCTCGGTGCAGGCCAGGGCGCCGACGTGGATCGTCTCGCCATGCTCCGGGGTGAGCAGGAGCCGGTAGATCGCTCGCTTGTTCACGGCACCGCTCTTTTCGTGGGCGAGTG
>JAAEPE010000127.1 GCA_024222395.1 Myxococcales bacterium | reverse complement strand
TCGATGGTCATCCCAGCGGTGCCACCGATGGTGCCAGGCCATCCAATGCCAACTCGATAGCCAGAATCCCGGGACAGCTCGACAAAGTAAAAATCGAGACGAATGTTGTCGCGCTCTGTGACACGCACCTGTCGCACGACGATGTCGTATCGCTTGACGGAGCCATCCGTCATGATCAGAAGTAGGCTCGTTGTGCCCGCAGCGAGCCCCACCATGATGAATTCGTCACCTCCCTCGGGAAGACGAAAGTCGATGACACCGCTGGTTCCAAGTGACCACTTGTCCACCTTGGCGGCGGGAATGACCTTCTGCTCGCCGACAAAGAGATCCAGGCGCTTTGGTTTCTTCGCGTTGGCCGAACTAGCCAGCACAGAAAGGACAACGAAGAAAACAATAGCGAAGGGGGAAACAAGCCTGCGCGTCATTGAAGCCCCGCTATTTTGCATCTGGTGCCTTAACTGGGACATCGTCTCGCAGAATGCGAATGTCGTCGACATTGCGCAGAAGAAGGGTGAGCTTGCCGTCTTGCATCGCGTTGGCGAGCGTCTGTCCCTGCACTGGTTTGACGCCAAGGGTCACCGTGGAGATTTGCCCCTCAAGCGAGTTCTTGTTGCCTTCGGAAGGCACGCCCATCTGTCGCCCGATGGCAAGCACAATGAGGTTCTGGAGAAGGGGCGTGGTTGTTCCGCTACCGGTTCTTCTGTCCTTGACCGTCAGCAAGACATCAACTCGATCACCCGGGCGCAAGAGCCCGTCGAACGTGAGCGCGTCGCTGGCAGGGATGGTAATGGCCCGCATGCGCGGCATGACGAGACCGGAAAGGTCACGCGAATTGGCCCCGGAAATCGCCAAGTCAGTCGAGAGAACCGCCTCTCCGGCGCTGATCCTCGCGCGAACGCGAACGCCCAACACCGAGTCGATTTGATCCAGGCGAATGTGACGACTCTCGATATACGAAGCGGGAATTCCCCGAGTCGCGATCTTCTCAGGAGTCAGGTTGTCGCCGAGCTTTAGATCCGTCACGGCGACCATGACTTCCACTTTGTCGCCGCCGCCAACCGCAGCTTCAAATCGCTGCTTGTACAGGTACAGCAGACCTGCACCCATCAATCCCATAAGCAGGGCCGCTACCCACGCTCCTTGCTTCATGACACTCCCCATTCGAGAGGATCACAGACTTCGAGTCCATCCCGCATTCTTGGTAGCTTCTTTTACCATTCATTCATTCTTGGCGCTAGGGGCCAGATGGCCTCGGAAACGGCTGCCACGGATGCGTGGCTACGGAAACGGGCCGGCCCAAATGAGCTGGGCGTTTTGGAAGAACCTGAGCAGTGGTTGCCCTAGAGCGAATACCGCCACCGCCATGACCAGCCCAAACACTCCGACTAGGATGATGTACTCAACGTAGACCGACCCATCCTCATTCGAAGCAGCCCTGCCGCTACGCTCAGCTTGCTCCTCGGGGCTCACGAGACTCAGACTACCCCATCAAGCCCTCGCAAGTCACTTGTTTTCTTTGCGCCTGTCGATCGTGACTCGATGCGAATCGAGGTCGATCCCAAAGTGTCTCTTGCGAGCCCACAATTGCCGTCTCGCTGGGGCTTATTGTCCATGGGGAACTCCGCACGAAACACGTTACACTCGACTCTCGAAACGATTCGCATGTCTCGTTTCTTCGCCCACTTTCGATTCGCCATGTTTCTAGAGCCTGCGCATATTGCCATGATCATCGTGACCGCTATTGCGGCGTTCACAGACACACGTACCGGGCTCATCCCCAACTGGCTAACCTCTCCCACCATAGTCCTCGGGCCCGTCTACGCGCTCTTATCACCTAGTCACGATCCGCTCGCTTCAGCCCTCGCTGTCGTCGTGGTTGGGCTGGTCCCCTTCGCTATGTATTGGATGCAGGCTCTGGGAGGGGGCGACGTCAAACTCTTTGCTGGGGTCGGCGGCCTGGCTGGAATTACGCTGGGGCTCGAAGTGCTGCTGTACTCACTCGGTGTGGCCATGGTGCTCGCAATCGTCACGATGGCTAGGCAAGGTCACCTTCAAGAGGTGCTGAGAAACGTCTGGCGAATCATCAGCAATTCGTTTCTTCCAAAGTCACGGCGCAAGTCTCTTGTTAAGAATGAGATGCACCAGCTGCGACTGGGGCTCTCGATCTTTCTCGGTACGTGCCTCGCAGTGGGATATCAGTATGCGGGCGCCTGATTCTTCGGATTCGGATACGTCGCTGGGTAGCGATCAGCGAGGGGCCATCTTTATCGAGTTTCTCTTTGTTCTGCTGCCTTTCCTAGTTCTGCTTTTTGGCTTGGCACAAACTGCGCTCATGTACATGGGGGGGCTCGCGGTACAGCGTTCGGCTGCAACTGCCGCCCGAGCCGCGATCGTCGTTCTGGATGATGATCCAGCGTTCTACGGTCGCCAGCCTCGGAATCAGATCGGTGGGCAACGAGGTCGCGCGATCGAGTTGGCTGCAAGCTTCCCTCTCTACGCTCTCAAGAGCTCACCACAATTCTCCGACACGCTGGAAGCTTCTCTTCGGGCGTCGCGCAGCAGTCCCTACATCACGCCTGCGAACATCGCCCCGGGGTTAACCGTTAGCTTTCCCGGTGGCGTCTCGTCAAGTCGCGGAGGCAGCATCACCGTGCGTGTGGACTACGAGTTTTCCTGTGAGGTGCCCGTGGTCCGAGCTCTAATGTGCGACGGCGGTACGATATCGATGGCAGCTGAGTCGACGTTGCCCAACCATGCAGCCAACTACAACTATGGGAGTTGGAACTAGTGTCCCTGAGGGTTGCAAAGCGGCGGCGGCTCGCTTCCGATGAGAGCGGCGCCATCCTGATCGCGGGCATCTTCGTGAGCGCTTTCTTGGTTGGTGCGCTCTACATGCTAATCGGTGCGAGCACGGCCATGCAGCACGGAGAGAGGATGCAGGATGGGGCCGATTCGGCAGCGTTTAGTGCTGCGCAGATGCACGCAAAGGGCATGAACCTGATCGCCTTGAACAATATGGTGAAGGTGTCCGCACTGGCGACTGCCTCTGCGCTGCCCTCCGTTGCCCTCGGTGCAGAAGACACGATCAATTGGATTCGGTCGGGATACTTTCGGTACCTGGCCTTTGGATGGAACATCCCGTTCCTGCGAGTGATCCAGACGATGGCATTGCATGCCGTTGCCGAGTCCCAGGGCGACCTGCTCGACCTCATCTCTGCATCCGATCAGGCCCAGAATGCGTTGATTCGGGACTTACCGCTGATTTCCGAGCGGGTCATCAATCAAATGCGGCCCTCATTTTCTCCCCCTGTTACTACCTTCTTCCTATCGCCCGTGCGCCAGATGCCAGTGGAAGAGGAGTCGATGCTGGTGACCTGTGCTCGAATCGCCCCATTCGCTCTTAGCATCGCTCGCGAAGCCTTTAAGCTTGTGCCGCTCGGATTCCTCGGCCGCATGGGAATTGGCTTCTCCATGTCCTACGTGCCGGGCTTTTGCCTGGCCTTTGGCAAGCCCACCATGGTTCCAAGCGAGGTGCACGGCACCGAGGCCTATCAAATCCGCGCCTTCGCAGGCGGCGAGCCCCTGTCGGAACTTGGCGAAAAAGGCGCGCAGGTGGCTACGTGGGGAGCGCCGGGTGTCACAACGATATCGACGATTCGGGATTCATTGACGCGGATTTCGTTCGCCCAGGCCGAGTACTACTACTCTGGATCGACAATTGAGGCCGCGGCATTGTGGAGCATGAACTGGCGTGCGCGGCTTCGGCGCTTTCGCTGGCCGAACACAGACCTTATGGGGGATTGTGCACGTGGTGGCGGACCATTGGCTGCATGCGCAGCACTACCCGAGTTTTTTGGTCGCATGCGATGGGCGACAGTGCACTGATGTCCGGGCTAAGAAGATCTCGGTTTCTCGGATCTGCGCAGCCTCGGGGCGGCGGACGGCGTGCAGTAGGTGGTCGTCAGCGGGGTAGCGTCTTTGTCGAGTTCCTCTTCTTCCTGCCGGTCGTCATCCTGATTTGGACTCTGCTCACCTTCATCTATCAAGCAAAAGGTGCCGCGGTTGCAACCCAGCGAGATGCCCGAGAGTGCGCCTGGACACATGCTCTGCGCGGGTGCAGTGGCGGCTTGCCCGCACGCTGCCAAGGTGGCTCAGCCAGGTCCGCCAACGATGTTCTCATGCGCGCTAGTGCTAATGAACTCCGAACGGTTGCCTCCGAAGCACCTCAGACCATACCGAATCTCGCGAACCTTCACGGCCGGTATTTCGCCGTTGAATCAGACGAAGCCGTCCAGCGCCCAGCCGTGCTCGGGGGAACGACGGTCGCAAAAGGTCGCTTTGCAACCATGTGTGCCGACGATCCTCCCATTAAGTGGAACGTCTTTCTGATCTTCGCCGGAATCTGCCGACAGCACGGAGAGTCTTCCTGGTGTCTCTAACCAAGAAGGTGAGTCTACCGCTCTATGTCGCCTTGCGAGTGGTGCTCCTGGGCGCTGTCGTTACCCTCGTTGCGCTCGCCATCCGTTCAGCGAGTGCGAGCCTCGAGCCAGCTCAAGGTTCTGTTGCTCTCGTTCCCATGACGCAGCCTCCAGGTGATGGCCAACAATTCAGAGTCAACAACGGTCTCATGCAGCTCACCACCGAGTCGAGCCAAGTCCCCATGGAAGAACTCTTAGACAGGGTGGCGTCGGATTGCCCCGAAGCCACGATCGAAAGAAACGGATCCAATGCTACGGTCTCCTGTCCGAGCTTTGGGGGAGGCACGGTTCCCACGCTCTCGCTTGTGGAAGGCAATGGCACGGGAAGCAAATTGATGGAGCTTGCCCCACATGAGGCCATTGATCTGCGGCAGCTCTTGCCACGTGAGGGTGACGCGCCAGGCTTCGATATCCCACAGGTGCCGCGCTTGCCGAAGACGGAGCGACTGATGTCGTTTGAAGATCCAAGTGGGCAGTATCGGAGCGTCTTCTATGGAGGTGGCGACTCGTCCGTTGAACGTTCACTACAGTGGTACCGAACCAATCTCGTCAAAGCGGGTTGGACTATGCTGGCCTTGGAAACACCCAACGAGCCCCGGATATTTGCCAATCGCCAAGGGCTCTTAGTGATGCTCCAAGTCACCCGTGGCTGCCAGGGCACCTGCACCGCAGTTCTTGCCACGCCTATGTAGGCTCGTGCTCGTCGATGGGGCGCTTTCCAACAACGCTCCTTGGCGCCGCACAGCACTCGCAATAGCAATCCAGTTTGGGAACGAAAGCGTCCCCGGAGGTACCGAAGTGATGTACCGTCGTGAGAGGATTACGCCATCGCCGCGAGCGATTTGGTTGTTGTCACACATGCCGACATCATCTTCCGCTAAGAACTACGCAAGGCCGGGGCGCTATGCAGTCGTTGGGCTTATATGCCTGGTATGGACTGCATGGCTCTATGCGATGGCGTCAGGGCATCGTTGGGCGCTCTTCGCGGATAATTGGTGAGGCTAGGCCTCGAAGCGCCTATGTGCGCAAGGACAAATTGATATGCTTGACAAATATGTTGTGGAAGAAAGCCTATGGGAACAAGGGCGCGAATTAGGAAAGAAGGATCTGGTAGCTACGGATGTGCTGAGAGGACTTCTCTCGGGAAAAGGCGACGGCAGACAGATAGGCTCCGCCATCTTTAGTAAGTTAGTGAAACAGGGTCTTCCTGGTTTGAAGGTCGGGACTAAATACTTGTTCCACCTCCCTGCCGTCATTGCTTGGCTTTCAGGGAAGGATGCTCGTGTCGCGGCACCACAGAGTGTTGAGATATTCAGCCTTCCTAAGGCGCTCGGGTATCTCGATTGCCGAGAAGAGAAGAGCCTATGCAGTTGGCTGCGTGATAACGGCCTAGGGCGTAAGACCGGTGGCCGATGGCTCGTTGCCAAGCAACAGATACTAGAGGCCGCGTGCAATCCTCTTATTGCTGTGGAGGCAGTCTGATGAAATCCCCTATCATCATGTCAGACGAGGAGTTTCGTGAGCTGACGGTAATAACCGACGTGAACCCCTTACCGACCGCCCCCTAGCTGCAGACGCCAGCCTGCTGCAGAGTAGAGGCCGATGTCCACCGCGATGGCACTACTGATCGGGCTCACCGGCCGCGCCAAGCAGCCCTCGATCTCTCGCCCATTGGTCGGGGATGAGCTCGCTCAGGCGGCGGAGGGGCCAG
>JAAEPE010000126.1 GCA_024222395.1 Myxococcales bacterium | reverse complement strand
GATGGCGATGGCGATGGCGATGGCGATGGCGATGGCGATGGCGATGGCGATGGCGATGGCGATGGCGATGGCGATGGCGATGGCGATGGCGATGGCGATGGCGATGGCGATGGCGATGGCGATGGCGATGGCGATGCAAGCCTCGGTATCCGCTCCGTCTACGGCATCGTAAATGCCGACGATGATGACAACACAGGTTCGCCCGATTGGTTCCAAGCTCCCTTTGCTGCCGACAACGACCTTTCGACTTTGCCGCTTCCCAACCACCCTGGACATACGATCGAGCTAACTCTCTCTGGCGATACCGAGGCACTTCGAATATGGAATACGAATGGCCAAGCATTGCTCGGAATCGATCTCGCCGAATCCGTTACGACGCAAGTTACCGTGCCGGCAGACGGTTCGACTCTGCGCGTAGAGTTTGGATGGTACCTGGTGAAAGGTGCACTGAGCGCTCGGCTCTTGGACAGCACTGGAGCAGAGGTTGACACAGACTTGGTCGACCTTTGGTCATCGCCGATGATCCTCAACCATCATCTTCAGCCCTCAGAACATGTCTACGTAACGAACACCCCAAGTGGCGGTTCAAACAACGTAGCCATGGTGAATACGTATCAGAGCGTACTGTCGGCGAGCCAATTCACGGCAGTACCCGGCGGCCAGGTTGACTTCGATATTTGGATGCAGGACGAAATCGAGTTTGGAACCAGCGTTGGCGACGATGGCCAACGCATGGACACCGTTGTCGACTCTATCCGCGATCGCGGCCTCGATCCTCTCCCCGAAGCACTCTTCGACGGCCCCGAGTATTACGTGCGCACCTTCGGCGACGGCAGCGTAGTCGCCAACAGCTACGACTCCTTTGGCAATCTCGAGGTCACTCCTCCCATTACACTGGGCGGCGTCGAGTATCCCTTCGGTCGCGCCTACTACGGCGACATCGGCAACCAAGGCCCAAACGGCAGCGTTGGCGAGTTTCTCCAGGAGCAGCAGATTCAAGCTCCCTTCACGGTTGATACCTCGTGGCTCTGCGTTGGCCATATCGATGAGGTCACTAGCTGGATTCCAGACCCAAGCTCGGCCCTTGGCTACAAGCTGCTCATCGCCGACGTGCCCTCAGCCTTTGCGGCCCTCGACGGCACCGACCAGGCCCTCGACGGCGAGAAATACGGCGCTAGCGGCTTCCTTAACTCGGGAGACTTTGGAACCGATACCGCCTTCCGCAACGAGAACATGGACATCCAGAACGACTACCTAACGCCAATGACCAATGCCTTCAAAGCAGAGACCGGCATCACCGATGCGGACATCATCAAGGTGCCTGCCCTCTTCGAGGACGTCGGCTGTGGCATGGCCGCTCTCATCCCCGGAACGGTGAATCTCATCGTGGCCGACGACGGCACGGCTGCAGCCAACACTCACCTATTCGTTCCCAAGCCCTTCATTCCCTCCCTAGAGGGAGTCTTTACATCGCTCTTCCCCGCTGGATCCAACATCCACTTTGTGGACGACTGGTTTAGCTACCACGCCCTGCTTGGCGAAGTGCACTGTGGCACCAATGTCGAACGAACCCCGACGGCCAACTGGTGGGAGAACGCTCTGCACTTGCTGCAGTAGCTCCAAGCTCTTCCCTCATCATTCGCCAGTTGCACCCACTACATTTCGCATCCCAACAACGGAGCCCCGCATTATGAGCCGCCCTATTTCCCTCGCCCTCGCCCTACCGCTGGCCATTGCAACAACAGCTTGCACGGATTCTTCGCCGAGCGAATCAGTCCCCGAGACCATCGTCGCAAAGACCGCACCGGCGGAAACCGAGCAAGCCACGGCCCCTCAAGCATCCAACGTAGCAAGTGCAGAGCTTGCCGAGCTCGTTCGCACAATCCAGCCACAGAAGGCACGCAATGGAGGGCTCCGCTTCAGCGACGCCAAGCTCGTGCAAGCCTCGGCAGCACCACTATTGCTCGAGCGTCTGCAGTCTGGCAATGAGAGCGAAGAAGTTCGCCGTGCCCTCGTACTGGCACTGCCGGGGACGCAAGGCAAGTACGCCGCCGATGCAGTTCAGCTCCTAAGAACCGAGCGAAGCGAAGTCCTTCGGGCGGCTCTGGTCGGCTCAATGCGCCTCGCCAACGATAGCGCCGCAGCCCTCGAAGGCCTTGCGCTTGGCATGGAAGATTCGGCAACCTCCGTGCGTGTTCGCGCCGCATTTGCGATTGGAAGGCGGGCCGATGGATTGGCTCTCGCTGATAGCCTGGTCGCTGCCCTCGCGGACAAGAGCACAGAGTTGCAAGCGACTGCTACCCGTGCGCTCGGCAACCTCGCCGCCGCCGACGCATTCGACAAAGTCGCAGCACTCTTAGCAAGTGGTGACGCCCAAGTTCGCCTAGAGGCTCTTCGCGCTCTCGGCCGCATCGACGCTGCTCGAGCTGCCAAGCGTCCCGAACTCACCAAACTCTCTCAAGACAGCGACGAGCGCATTCGCACAGCTGCCACCAAGGTCGCTGCAAAATCCTACTAAGAACACTCCCTGAAAACTCATTCGTCCCCAGTTAAGACCGACGTGAAACATGAAGCTCACGTCGGTGGTCGACGGGCTTGTTGCTCTGTCACATGGACCGCCGCATCTGGCTTCTTGATCGCTCTCAGGGCCCTGCCCCACTAGGCTAGGGCTCGCAGCGCGAAGTAGGGGCCGAGAAAGCGCGGATTATCGCTCCGGCCGTCCATTACGATGTTGGACTGCCAACCAAAGCCTAGCGCTAGATCAGGGCGGTCCAATACGCCGCCACTGCGCCAGGAGAGGTGCTCCCAGCCCACACCTCCCTCTAGCCAGATATCGCTCGTGGCGAAGCTCCTCTCCTAGGGGCACGAGGCTATAGCGGGTCGTTAGCCCAACCCAGAGAACTTACACCTCGTCCAGGATTCTCTAATCCGGGCATGGGCGCGGAGCTAGCTCGGCTATCGGTTGGGCAGGGGCAGGAGCGGCCGACTGGCTCAAACACGGCCGCAAAGGTAATCCTGGGAGGGGGGCGGCTCCCAAAGCGCATCCCACTCCCCATAGGCACCATCCTGCTCGATTTTCGCCAACTGAGTGTGATTCGCCGAGGTGGATCGGCTGCATGTGCGCCCAAAATGAGTAACGATGCGGGCGTGAGCCTCGACTACCTCAAAGAACTCCTAATCAAAGGCAACGAAGCGGCCGACAAGACGGCCCGCAGCAAGAAACTCGCGTCGGAAGCGACCGAGAAAGTGCTGCGTCCCATTGAGGAGCGGGTCGAGAAAATTGCCGGTCACGAAACTCGCGCCATCGGCGGAACATCGAGTGCAAAGCCTCAGTTCATCATCGAGTACCGGTTCGAGTTGCCCGAGCGCGAAGCTTGGATTCCGCAGCTGCGCTTCGCTCTCGAAAACGAGAAGAAGAAGCACGCGGAGATCGAGATCGGTGTGACAGTTGGCCAAGCTTGGACCGACCCAAAGACTGAAGAGCACTACCCAGCCCACGTACGGTGGGGCGCATTCTGCCTCGCAGGTGACAAGGTCAAGCGAGTCCAAGGCCCGCTTCGCATCATGAGCCGGAAGATCGAAGAAAGTCTGCCAGTGCTCTCCCCGCGGCCGGTGACCAACAAGACTGCAGCAATGCTATCGATGGTCGGTAAGACAATTACTATCGAAGAGATTGATGCGCTTGATTCGTTCGATACGCTTGCCGATGAGATTGCAGCGGATCTCTGCAAGCTCATGGAAGCACTCACTCCGCCGCCTGTCGAAGAAGAAGAAGCGTAGCGTCGCTGCTGCCTCCGGGTAGCGAAGAAAGAAGTGCGAGTTTGCCCCGGCAGACTCGCATTTTGCGTTTCGGCGAACAGGGCTTTGCACAAAGGCGTCTGGTAAGTTCCGATGATGAGCGAGAACCTCGAAACTATCGTCGCCGATCTGCACACCCACTTCACAAGTGATCCCAACTCTCGGCTTCACGCCGGCATTAGCGAGAATCTCGGTTGCCTCCCCGACCCATCGCTTGCGGACTCTGCACGGACTCGCGACGCGGCACAAGCCCTGCTCACTCGCCTCGAAGCTGTAGACTCGACCGGTCTCGAATTCGACAGTGGGCTCGACCTAGAGCTCGCCAAACTAATCGTTGGCTACGACGTGCACGACCACAGCTATCAATTTAATGGCAAGAGCAAGCGCCAGCAGATGCCAAAGGCGGGGGATGAAATTGGCGACGGCGTATTCCTACTCTTTATCAACGATCCACGCGACGCTACCGCTCGTCTCGACGATATCGTCGGTCGCCTCGAAGCTGCCCCTGATTTCACAGAGAAGATGCTGGCGCGCCTCGACACACCCGTGGCTCGATGGGTGAAGATGGATCTGCAGACCGTCGAGGGGCTTCCCACCCTCTTCGCCACGGTCGAGAACTGGGCGGCCGAGACAGGATACGCGGATCTCGAGCGCCTTCAGAGTGCGCGCAAGGGTGCCGAGGCGGCACTTGCCTCCTATGCCGAGAAACTAGGCGCCATGCCGACCACGGAGCAAATGCACGTCGGCCCAGAAGTCGCACGCCGCATCGTCTCGCTACGTGGCATCGACAAGAGCTTTGACGAGCTTCACACCATCGCTCGCGACTTCCTCGGTGAAACGCGAGAGACCATTGAAACCCTTCGCAAGAAGCTCGCTAGCAAATACGAACTGGACGCAGGCATCAGCACCGAAGACCTCCAACTCTATCTCGCAGAGAAATACCGAGTGGACCTTCCTACGGGAAACGTCGACGACATTCTCGCGCACTACGAAGACTCCAGAAAGGAGATCCTCGCGTTCATAAAGGAGCGCGACCTATTTCCGATTCTCGAGAATCAGAACATGAAGATCATACGCACGCCATCGTTCATGGCACCGAGCATTCCAGCCGGAGCCATGATGCCCCCACCTGCGTTTCGCGACGGTGTGCGGACCTCCATGGTCTACCTAACACTAAGCGAAGAACTCGTAGATGAGCACACAGCTCTCGGCATTCCCAGCATGATGGTGCACGAAGGAATTCCAGGCCATCACTTGCAGCTCGCTACCGCGAGCACTCACAAGAGCATCGTACGCCGCCACGTATCGGCCAACGAGCACGCCGAAGGCTGGACCACCATGCTCGAGGACTACATGCTCGACACAGGTTTCAAAGCCGACCTCGCCGACGAAGTTCGCTTCATCGGCAAGCGCGACCTCAGCCGCATCGGCGCACGGGTTGCCATCGACCTCTTCTTCATGACCGGTGAGAAGAAGTACCTCGACGTAGGCGTTGACTGCGACACCAGCTCGGCCGACCCATTCGAAGCCGCCGGCTCGCTGCTTCAAGCCGTCACCGGCTTTGTGCCCGGGCGCGTGCAGGCAGAGCTAAACTGGTACTCTCAGGAGCGCGGCTATCCCCTCTCCTATCTCACAGGCAACAAGCTGGTCTGGGAGCTCAAGGAAGACCTTGCACAGGCTCAGAATGGCAAGCTCGAAGGCCTGGAGCTAGATAGGCGCTTCCACAACATCTACCTGCACAGCGGCAACATGCCCCTCACCTTCCTGCGGCGGGTATTTGAGCACGAGGGGCTGCTCGCGTAGCACTGCAGCAACTCTCGCCCTCTGATGTTGTCGGCGCCCACCTCGCTGTGGTATTTAGCTGCGCTCTGCGAGAGTGGCGGAATTGGTAGACGCGCTGGGTTTAGGTACCAGTGTCCATGATGTGGGGGTTCGAGTCCCCCCTCTCGCACTACTTCATAACTAGTTCAGAAGGCTAGTGTTTTTAGAAACCTCAGGGCTACCGCCCTGGGGTTTCTCTTTTTCTATAAGGCACGATGTGCCTTGAGATGTGCCTTTTAACTTTGCCTCCCAATTCAGCCTGCTAAGGGCGCTGCGCTGTGCCGCTTGCGCAGTGGCATTCGCGTCTGTGTAGTGCCCTTTGGTGACCGATTGAGAAGCATGTCCAAGGGCTGCTGAGACCAATGGTCCAGTGGCCCCGGCGTCCGTTGCAAGGCTAGCGTGAGTCCCTCTCAAGGCATGTGGACCCACCTCAGTCACACCCGCGATCCGGCACATCTTATGTACCCAATTGCTGATGTGGTTCCTCGTGATGTCCGCCGCCACAAGAGCAGGCATCCGGCTCTGCAAGATCTCCGGGATCTGGAGTTTCCGTTTTCCTGCCTCCGTCTTGGTTTGCTCGACACGCAAGATCGTCCCACCCTCGTCAATTGAGCGAGGACTCAACCTTGCGATCTCACTACAGCGCAGCCCTAGCAGGAGACAGGTCATCGCTGCCGTCACTCCAATTTGAGGATCTAGCTTTGGTGTTCTCATCCTATTGCGCCCGTCCGCACGCAGGATGGGGTGCTCGTAAGTGACACAAGCATTCAGGAACCTCCTCGACTCATCCATCGTTAGCTGAGTCTTTCCTTTCTTGCGTTTCCCCTTTCCCTCTATTTCGGCAAATGGGTTGCTCTCGATGACGCCCTCCTCTACGAGCCACTTGGCCATGCTCCTGCTCGTGATGAGGCAGTTGCGATGATAGTCAACGCTCTTGCCCAAGTTGCGAACATCTCTGTACATGCGCTTGCAGACGTTCGGGCGCAGTTGCGTGATGTGCTGATTGTCGCGGTCGGGGAACATGAGGTAGAGATGGCAACGCACTGAAACGATGTACTCATGGGTAACGCCTCTGTCCCTTAGCTCGTCCAGGTACATCTCAATTGCCTGTCCTATGGTTTGACACTCGTTTTGGAGTTGCTCCCTGGCTTCGGCGGCGATGCTCTTCGCCTGTGCCTCCGTGGCGCACGAGTGAGTAACTCGCGAGCGATCTGAGCGGGTGACTTGTACCCTGTGTCTTTTTGTTTTCTTGTCGTAGTAGACGCATACGTTTCCTCTATGTTGTCTTTTTCGTCGCATTCGGTCTTTCTTTCTGACCGCTGCGCCAAAGCACGAAGGTCGAGTCTACGCATGATCTTTCCGACAACCAACTCCGCAAGCTTTTCTAGCTCACCGGGTGTCACGGACTAGCTCCGTCCGCCGAGTTGTTGTGGGTACCGAGCGAAGCCATTACCCGCAGTGGCACGAGGGCCCAGTCTCGTTCCGTATGTGGCGGTAGCGCGGTAAAGTGAAAGACAATTGCCGGCGTCAGTTCCACACTGGCCGCCTCGGCAGTCGCCTTATTGATCTCTTGGATGACACGGAAGGTCTTTTGCGAAGTCTCTTTGCAGGATATGAGAAACTGAGCGGTCCGAACATCACCTGGTTGCCCAAGGCTCCCAGAGCCTGGCACCAAGTCGCCCCCGAGTAATCTGGCCACGCGGCGTTCATGAGCCGATGCGGATGCCCTTTGCTCTTGTAGGCGCTCCCCAACTTCGGAGATCGCACCAGGGCCGACAGAGGATTGCATGTCGTGCATCATGCTCCCCGAGGAGGTCACATCGCTGGAGTCCGCGCTCTCGCGCCCGTGCGTCCCTCCCACTCTCGCCTGCTCTTTGCCACCACCTGCATGGTGAAGCGAGACATCTGCCGGCCCGTCGATATATGTGGATCCCTGAGAGAGAGAGTAGGAACCAGATCTAGTCTGCGCGGGCGGTAGCCCAACCTTCTCTATGCTTCTATCCCTTTGTTTTCTCGGATCCTTCATCACTTTCTCCTTCCTCGTTGGGTGACTTGGCCGCGACTCCATTGCGGTGTTCGTCATCGTTCTCGATAGTCCTCACAGCCTGAGTGTGAAGGTCTTCTGGGTCATCTGAGTTGGGTTGGTTCTTGTCCGTCTGGCCGATCTGGTCGAACCAGCGCCCGTGGACACGCGAGCGTCGTCGTAGCAGTCGCCGGAGGTGATCCAGTCGTGCTCGTCGATCAAGGCACAGGTCGGCGATGGCAGTGCCGACCGCGCTACGAAACTCCCATGAGCCAATGCTGCTCGTGACGATTCTGTTGATGTGGTTCTCGATGGCCGCGTCGGGCGTTACAACCTGGCCACCATGTAAAAGCTTTCCGAGGTGCAATAGCGGATCGCGCCGAATGTCTACGGCGATCGAGTGACCTTTGTCTGGGTGTAGCCGCAGCTCATGTTTCGGCATTGCGAGTAGTTCACCTATGAGCACTCGGGCTTCTTCGGCCTCGCCTGGCGTTTGAGCCAAGATCAGCATGTCATCGGCGAAGCGGATCAACACCACCGAGGGCATGAGCTTGACCATCGGGAGGTCCACCAGCGTATGAGCCACCATGTTTGCCAGCATTGGTCCAACAATGCTGCCAGGAAGGAG
Organism: Myxococcales bacterium; assembly: GCA_024222395.1. Classification (GTDB taxonomy): domain Bacteria; phylum Myxococcota_A; class Polyangia; order Haliangiales; family Haliangiaceae; genus NORP324. Next base: position 655 of record JAAEPE010000126.1, on the reverse strand, counting down.
GTGACCCGGATGATCGGTAACAAGCGGCCACGCACGGCCTTTCCTGGCGGGATGGGAGGGTCGATAGATTACATAAGGGCAGCAGGTCCAAAGCAGCAAGTCCCGAAGATCTTGGTGGATCCATGGGAAGCCATCTATTAGAACGTCCTCCAGCAAGCCCAGCCGGATGGACGGATAGAATTTTCGAATATCGCAGCTGGTTGCGTAGTGATAGCCCTGCCTGACGAAGAGGCGTGCCTGCGCCATCGCAGTGTAGTGCGAGCGACCACGGCGGTAGGCATGGGAACCATTCAGAAACTCTTGTTCAAGCCGGGGAAGAAGCGTTAGGTGGCATGCTCGCTGTAGAGTCCGCTGCTTGTGTGTGTGAACGAAGACCTCGCGACCATCTTTCAGAATCACCGCGATGACCTTGTCGGGTGGAGTGGTCGTCGCGCCACCGCCGTATCCAGAAGCTTGAATTTCCCAGTAGAGAAGAGTTCGAAGCTTGTTGTATACGCGCCGCTTATACATCGGCGCGATCCGCAATTTCGCAGGGGTGTCCTCGAACCAGATTCCTAGTTTTTTGCCGTATTCTACATCAGGACTATCAACCTTCCGCCAGCAGGGATTGCCCTCCAGATCGCTGCCCCAATCTCGCCACGGACCGACGATGGTT
>JAAEPE010000125.1 GCA_024222395.1 Myxococcales bacterium | reverse complement strand
GGGCCACAGCTGGCCTCTTGCACAGCAAGACACCCCGAGGCTAGCTGGCGAGCATTCTTCGCGCCACGCTTACGCAGATCCTAGTTCCCTCTCCATTGCCTCCAGGACGCATGCCGGCAATCGAGCTCATGCGAAGTTCGGCCGCGATTGCGGCAAATATCCGCGATGACAAGACCTATCAGATGCAGAGTGCAATCCAGACTGGGCGCAAGCAGGGCATGATTACTCTGGAGCTATCACTCGCGGGTTTGGTGAAGACGGGCCGAGTGCGACGTGCGGAGGCAGAAGCGCTGGCCAAAGACGATGCTCTTCTTGGTGAGCTCCTGGCCGAGGCTAGGACCATGCAATGGCGCGACGTTAGAGGTTGATATGAGGTGTCTTCGAATCCCGTTGGGGTCGCTTTGAATTGCTCTTTAACTTTAGTTGGTTAGGGAGCTTTTCTCTTTTCGGAGTGGGCTTGTCGCCCACCTGTCGCCCGAACGCCATTCTGATTGCGTTGCAGCGGGCTTCGCTGTTGGTGTGCATGTATCGCAGAGTCGTGGTGATGGACGCGTGTCCGGCCAGCTCCTTGATGATGTTGATTTGGACTCCTGCGTCGGCCAAGCCGGTGCAGAAGCTGTGTCTCAAGCAATGCCAGGGCATTGGCGGCTTGGCCACGTTGGCCTTCGTGTAGAGCGACAAGATCCCATCTCGTAGTCCCCAGTAGCTCAGAGGTTTGGGGCTGGTCTTGAGGGTGATGAGAGGCTAGGCGAACTCAGGGATGCTCTCCAGGACCTTCAGTGATTCGTCGGCGAGCATCCGGCGGACGTTGTTGTACCCGTGCTTGATCGCGAGTTTTACCTGAGCGAGCGCCTTCTTGTTATTGCCCACATTGGCATATGCGCAGGCGCAGTTGTAGAAGATTGAAGGGTTGTCAGGACCAACAGGTGCGATCATCTCTGCCAACTTCGCAGCGAGCACGTCGTCGACTTGCATCGCGGCATGACACGCATTGTTCGCAGCCATGAGATAGTGCCCTCGTGCAGCACCCTTCGCCGGCGCCGGTTGCGACACGATGCGGTAGTACATGGCCAGAGCCGAATGATGATCTTTCTTCTCGCCGTAGTTCCAGCCAGCCAGCACGAGCGCGTTGAAATCGCGTGTAGATACGGAGTCCCAGCAGCCCATTTGTTTGAGCCGCTTCTCCGCCTTTGTGGTCGTCCATGGGTCGGACTTCTTAGCACTACTGTGTTGAATCCCCTCGAAACGCGTCGTCTGAAAAGCTAGATCATATCGATCACTTACGAGAACGGTGGAATGTGTGCTTGGCGGGCTCAGCCAAGTCTGATCTTCTCGATGGATGGAAGAGTTCGAGT
>JAAEPE010000124.1 GCA_024222395.1 Myxococcales bacterium | reverse complement strand
CATTGGTTTGCGCGTTGTCGCGCCCCATCTGCCCTCGCCAAATGTTGCGAACTTGCTGAGCGTCGTGGTGTCTGCAATGTCCATGCAGTTCAAGAACATAGTTTCCCATACATCACCGACTTGATCTAGCGCGTCGTCAACATCTGGGTTAACTAACCCGCCGACGGGCTGGGTAAATGCAAACGACACGCCGACGTCTGTCGACCCGATCACTTCGATCGTTAAGTCGTTCGCGCTAGCGCCCGCCCATTTTGACGTCAGGTCGACAGTAGTCGCCCCGTCTTCTGCGATCATCGGCATGTTTAATTCTGCGTTAATCGCGGCGGTCATTGCTGCAGTCATATCTGCGACAGAGTCGCCCACGCTGATCACGAATGCCTCGGAGTCTATGTTGTTAATGCGCACGATAAACGACGCCGCTTCTGTAGCTGCGCCCGTCGGGGCTATGTCACCCGCGGAAGCCACGCCAGAGGCGTCGTCTTCAAGTGGATAAACCGTTAGCGGGATCGTGCCTATGCCGTCGCCGTTGCTAGGTAGTAACTGCATCGCGGCTAAATGTAGGGGCGATCCGAATCCATACGTCGACGCGACTTCAAGCGCGCTTGTCACCTGCGCTTTATCTGTCGCAAACGTCGAAGCCGTTGCGCCTTGCCCTATCAACGCCACGCGCTGCGGAAGGAAGACGATCCGCCCTCCCCTTAAATCTTTAAAAGCGGTCTCGATACCGACGACGCGCGCTACTGCTGAGGCTGAAATACCCATGATCTCGATCTCCTGTTTAATAACTGTATTGGGCCTGGGCTATTACCTGGCCGTCTTCTGCCCGCGCGACTTCCGCGGATAATGTTTCTAGAATCTCCAGCGGGATCTGCGGAGAAAATTCGTTAAATTCTACGCGGAACGCGATACGCACTCCGACTATTTGCTGCATCTGCCCCGCGTCTTGCGATGGTTGAAACGATGTTATTGACTGTACCCATCGCCTGAACACTGTACCTTGTATACCCAGATACGTATACTCCGCGGCCATTAAAATATTTCTAACAAGTTTTACTGCTTTCGCGACGTTGATTGCCGCCTCGCGGTCGCCTGGGACGTGTCCGCCTGCGGGGTCGTCCGCGCTCTTGCCGTAACCGTAACAATCGACATTGAAAACCGTGTCGGATTTTTGTCGCTCGACGATCGTGCTGACTTTTGGGTCAAAGGTAGAGTTATCCCACCATACGTTAACGATCGGACTACCGTCGCTTTGATCGTTTAGAAACTGCTCCCAGGGGTTCGAGCGCTCCATGAATACGCGCATGTCCCACCCGTCCGGGTCCTCGCCTGCTAGTGCCGCGAGCGTTTTCTGGCTCTCGACTTCAACAGCAAGGATAGCGCTGATCTGATCGCGTACGATCTCGACCGTGTCTTGCTTGTCAATCAGCTCGGCGATAGTCATTGCTGGTATAACTCCAGTATGCAGGTCAACATCCCGAACGATCGATCGGGGTTTGACTGCATCACCTTAAAAACACACTCGTTGCCGTTAATATCATTAAACGCGATAATCCAGGGCTTTTTAGTAGCGTCCGCGATACCTTGCGGAAGCGACAGGCCTGCACTGACCAGCGTCGAAACGCGTAACGCCACCGTAGCCACTCGGCCGGATATAATTTGACCGGTATCCGGATCGATTACCTGCGAGATATCATTCGAGAAGCCCGTAAGGGTTTTAGTCACCCCGTCCGAATCCGTGACCGTTATCGGCCAGCCGAACCCCGTGGCGGAGTCCTCAAGGATAACGCCGAGATCGGTCTCGGCTAACTCGCGAAGGCCCATAGTTTCACTTCTTTATGATATGGCCGGACTTTACGAACGCCTTTATAGCAGCCGCGCCCGCCGCAAGATCATCAGGTTCGATCGCGATAATCTCCTCGCCGTCCGCGCCAAGTATCCCGCGCTTAGTCGTGATCGCCTTGCCCGGCGCAATGCGGTACTTCGGAATTTTAACTACCCCCGGAGGTACCTCTTCAGCTTGCTTTTTTGCAAGTACCGCCGCCGCCGCTGAGTCTGTCCCCGCTTCAGCTTCTAGCTCTTCCCGCGCTATGCGGTCCGCTTCAGCTTTCGCCGCGTCAACCCGGATCCGTATACCCTTAAGTATGTCGGCCATTTCGGCGTTAGTTTTACCCTTCAGACCCGGCGCATCTTCATCTAGTGACTTTGCCGCAGCTGCGATCCACTTTTTTAATTCGGTGTTGCTAGGCATAACCTGCCCCCCTATTGTTAGATTAGAACCCCGCCCCGTAAGGCGGGTATATTTTACGTTAGCTGAGTGTCCAGGCATCCGTAAGTATCGATCGCCGTCGGTATCATCAGCGGACGGGCACCTATTCCAGCCCATAGCTGCTCGCCGTCAGCGGATAGCCATGCGTTAGTAAATAAGTCCATTCCGCCGCTGGTATTACTGAAACGCCCAGGGAGAGAGGGTACCAAGGACGTTCGTTGCGCTCCCAGAAGTTTCCCTATATTCGGGATCGACCCGTACGTCGCGTCCATTCTGCCCTTACTATCGCGTAAGATAATATTACCCGTAGCAATATATGACAACTTATCGCCAGACACCGGATCTTTGTAGCGGCCGTCGTACGTCCACATCTCGTATCTATAATTACCCAGCCTGATCCAGCCCTGGAACGTCGCGCCTTCCCCCCGTGTTTCGGGAGCTACGCCGCCCAGCTCGATCCGGCGAGTATCCAGCCTGTCCTTGACATCTGCGTCGCTGATAAAATTCTCAAACGCAGTGATCCCGAAGATCAGCTGGTCGGGGTTGCTGAGTCCGTCATTTCTAACTACCTCCCCCAACGCCGTCAAGTCCGCCATTTTCTCCTCGCCTGTAGCCGTCTCCCAGGACGTTCCCGCCGTCGGGAAGTGCGTCGCCTTCGGCTTATAATCAAGCGTATACAGCGCCTCCCCTGCCATGTCTGTCAACGTCACTATGCCGGTTTGCAGCACTTGCGAGGATTGCAGTTCAAGACTTCGCCGGATTTTACGCTCGATCTTAGTCATGCCGCTATATATACGGGTTATCAAGTTCGCCTGAAACCTTGTATCTTGGAAAGGGTTCTCCCCCGCCATCCGCTTGAGAAGATCATGCGAATTTATCGCGTACGCTTCTTTGTGAACCGGCGGCTTAAAGCCTTTGTTCATATAAATGTCGTCTGAGTTCATACGGTAGCCCGTACTTAGATCATGCACCGCGATCGAAATATCTTCATCGCTGCGAACTATGTCGATCTCTACCTCTTCAGTATTGTGATAGTTTTCAGGCGGAGACTGAAAGAAGCCCGATAGAAAAAGCATAGGCGCCGCCATTCGATTATAAGCGCGTATCATGCGCGTTTTTGTTGAACCACTCACAGTGTGTTCTCCTTATTACTAATTATTGAAAAATTATTACTGATTATCCAAAATGTTAAGCTCTTGAACGTCAACCGCGACTGTCATATAGTCGCGCATTTGATCCATAACCACCGCGTCGATGTTTGTGGCGTCGCCGTCAGCATCGATCACTAACCGCCCCGCTCGCACTGAGCCGGACACCATATTGCTGATCGGAACGTCCCCAGCCGCTGTCGCCTCGACTTCATACGTCAATACAGCCTTAGGGATCCCGTTCTCGTTTGTCGATCCGCCTTTCACAAAGGGGACCATTTTTCCCGTACTGGAATCCCGGGCCAGAATAGTGCCCGCAAGTACAGTGGCCGCCGCGGCAAAAGTCAGTAACTCGTCCCGGAACGCCCCTTTTTCAAAGATCACGGATCCGCAATCTACTTCTGTTATAGTTAAATTCGCCACGATTATTACTCCTCGAATCCAAGTCGCTCGCAAACAAGATCAGCGACAGCGTTGTCGCTCGCGTTTACGTCGCTGTCGTCGACGTTGTCAGCGGCCGCTGCTGCGTCGCCGTCGTCGTCAGTTCTAGCCGTAGTGTCGGCGCGGTTCATGCTCGCGGCCAAATACTGCGCCCGTATTTTATCATTCATTTCTGCGCCACTGTCGACAGCGGCAAGCGCTGTTTTCAGGTCGCCCGAGGCTTCCCCGAGGGTTATGTGCGAGCATACGCGATCATGCTCCTGATCAACCCCCAACTGCACCGCTGCGGCGTATACCGCGGGGTGCTGGGCTTTAAGTGTTTGTATATCCATTGTGCCGGTCTCCGGTTTTGTCCCGCCGCTGGCGGTGGTTTGTGCGGCCGGACGGACTAACTTTAGCGAGGATACCCCCGCTATCGAGTCGATCATGCCGCGGTTTAAAGCTGCTTCGGCCAACAGTGTAGCACCTTGACCATAAGTAGTGTTAATGTTTTTTACGGTAGTTTGTCTACCCGTCGCGATTGCCTCCGCGAAAATATCGTGCATTGCGTCCAGTTCTTCCCGGACCATTGCCTTACCCTCTTCGGTCGTAACGTCCGGGCGTTTCTTCGGGGCGGCGGTACTTGTAACGACGACCTCGTGGTCGTTGACCCCTATCGCCGCCGCAACGCCTATGCTCCCGATCAATACTGCTTTGTTCGCGGCTTCAATCGAATCCGCCTTCGCTGCGATAGCATACGCCGCAGACGTAGCCATGCCCGTCACGCTCGCTTTTAAGGGTTTGCTGAATAATTCAACCGCGGAGAGCGCATCGAATAGCCCCTCGAATTGGCCGCCTGGGCTGTCGATCTTCAACGTTGCGCTGGTAACTTTTTCATTCTGGTCCGCTTCCGCGAGCGCCGAGGCTATATCCGGGTAGGTAGTATTCCCCCCGCCGAAAAACATCGCCATCCAGTTCGGCGACTTTGTTAATACCCCTTTGACCAGTATCTCCGCTTTATCGTCGACGACTGTTAATAATCTGTTGCGCGCGTTGCCGTCTTCGTCGGAGCCGTGATATCGCGCCTCGAACTTGGACTGCTGCTCCTCGGTCAGAGATACCCCGCTGCGCAATAACTGCGCGAATATCTCCCGAACTTCTGCTGATAGTAACCACATTTTTACCGCCCTCTTTTTTGCTATACTAAACTACTGCAAGTCAATAGTACAGCGACATTATTGTCATTAACCGGATCCGGTATCGATATTTGTACCCCCGACAGGTCCATCGCGCCCGGCTGTATGAATACCTCTTTTTCTTTTTCGTCCTCTTCGGAACGTAGTCGCCCCAGTGTCAGCATCGACAGCGCGCCCTTCGCCCCGCGTCTAAGTCGCCCCAGTGTTAACCTTGCTAAACTGTTAAAGCTCACTATTGCCGCTCCGCCGTGCTCGTTGTCTCGCCGTCGCCAGTGTTTGTGATCACGATGTCCCCATTAGCGTCCCCGCTTTGCTCCGGCGTGTCCGTCCAGGGGTTGCCCTTCTCAAGCCCCATCCTCGTCCATGTTTCAGCGACAAGCGCCCGCAGCACGGAATTGGTATCTATTTCTGCCCGTATCATTTCCGGAGTTAATACGCTTCCTGTTATGCTGAAGGGCACAACATGATCCGCTTCCGGGAAGATTGACCCGCCCGAGTTGTCCATCAGTGCGCGCGAAGTGCCCGTAACACTGTCCACCCCGTAGCCCCCTATTATTTCCAGAGGTTCCCCCGT
>JAAEPE010000123.1 GCA_024222395.1 Myxococcales bacterium | reverse complement strand
GAACGTACATCTACGCCAATGCCACATGCAGGGCTCATGCGACCGCGCGCCGAGATAGTATTCCCGCTCAAGCCGCATCCCCTCGTTGAGCAGTGCAGTCATCGCAGATTGCATTCCGCCAAATCCTTCGCGGCCAATAATTTCCAATACTTCCTGTAATTCGTTACGTTCAAATTCGTGGGTCATGGTTTCTGTCATCCTTTCGTTTGTGGTGAAAAGAGGGTGAACCATGGCCTGCGGCTCACGCCGAGGCCAATTTACAGAAACAATGATGCACTACCTGAGGGCGAGGTAGGTCAGCCAATAAGCCTGGTGCTGGTTCCGCAATCTGTACTGTGCAATCCAGGGCTCTACAAGAGGGGCAGCGCTCTCGAGGGCTGTCAGGAACGGGCTGCTTGGATTCTTCCCAGGGAGAACACGCTCTACTTGGTGCCACAAGGGCCAAAGAAGATGCAGGGATTGCTCGACTACTGGGTGGCAATGACCAGCTGCATATGCGGAACCGTGGCAAATTGTACGGATGCGATTCAGAAGAAGCTGGGCGAGTAGATCGGCAATTTGCACGAGATGATGAACGCTTTGCTTTCATGGGACCTCAAATTGACAGGACCTTGGGGGAAACCTCATAATCACTACTGCTTAGACCCTCGATGAGGCTCCCGGGTTGGGTGCCTCTTACTTACTTGTGAGGAACGGATAGGCCAAGGGAGAGAGTTATGTCGAGGGCAGCTATCGGCGCGGTGCTAGGAGCACTGATCGCGGTCATTACTGGAGCCGCATACATGATGACCACCTCATCACTTGAGGGGGGCATCCGAGATGACGTTGAGCAGCGAGTTGCGAAGGCGCAGGAGCTTCTGATTCAGAACTCCTCGCTTGAGATGCTTCGCTTGCTCAAGCATGCGGAGGCGTTGGCTCTCGATCCCAAACTCGTCGACTCCCTTGGGGGGGGCAGCGAGGAAGCAGAGAGTGGTCCGGATCCACTGATTGCCGAGGCTGTCTTCAAGAAGTTCCGTGCAGGGCTTTCGCCTGATGAGGCACAGCCCGACATCATGGCAATAACCGATGATCGGGGCAAACTGATAGCGCTCATGTCCGGCCCCAACCCGGTCCCCGATCCGGTTCCCGACACCTACCTGAGCGCGGGCAAGATCAAGTACCCGGCGCTCGATGCCTCAGTTGCCAATCAAATCGTCACTAGCGAGATTTGGGACTATGAGGGGTCTGGAGCTATGAAGGTCACCGTTGCTCCGGTTCTAGATCCAGAAACGGGCTCGACGCTCGGCACTGTCCTCGTCGCCTATGCCATTACCCAACCGGAAGCTCGCAAGCAGGAGGCGCTGCTTGGAGCGCGGGTTGTCTACTTCTATGACAAGGGTATTCACACTTCGAGCTTTGGCAGCGCCAAGGAGCAGCAGTCGTCGCTCGGCAAGATGCTTTTTGATGGAGGACTAGCAGAGCAGGCTCTCAAAGCAAAGAGCGGACTGGGTGACATTCGAGCCGTGACCCACGGCGGCAATGATTACCTAGCTACGACTGGCCGCTTGCCTCGCTACTTCAGCAAGAGGGTTGGCGACAACTATCCCTCGCCCAAAGCCGGTGCAATGGTTCTCATTTCGCTCACGGACGCCAGCAAGTCTGTAGGCACGGCTGGCATCACAATCCTGTTGGTGGGATTCATGGGGATTGTTCTAGTGCTCCTCGGTATCAATCTTGCGGCGCGCCGCATCCTGCATCCGCTTGAGGAAATCGAGATTGGTGTCAACGACATCATCAATGGCAATCTTGATCGCACCTTCGAACCTGTTGGTACCGACCTCGATGGTCTCGCCAATGCGCTTAATGTGATGCTCGCCAGGATCTTGGGAAGGCCAGAACCTGGTGAAGAAGAATTCGATGAGGATGGCAATATCATCCAGTCGCACGCCCAGTTACCGCACCTCCAGCAATCGGGGCCGGTCGACCAAAAACAGGCAGACGCTGAGGCTCTGGCTTCTGAGCCTATGGAAGTCTATTTACGCCGTGTCCACGGCGAGTTTGTCGCAGCCAAGCAAGCTAGTGGCGAAGACAGCAGCGTTGAATACGATGGCTTTGTTCAGAAGCTCATGGCCAATGAGGCTTCACTGAAACAGAAGTACGGCGCTCGCGAAGTGCGCTTCAAAGTGGTGACCGACGCGGGCAAAGTGACGCTCAAGCCAGTCCCCATAGTGTAGCGAGCTATGGTTGCCAAGGTTCTCACCGGTCTTGATGGGCTGCTCAGCGGCGACAGCGATGTGAAGCTTGACGGGCGCCGCGTGGCGCTCATCGCCAATGCCACTTCGGTGACAACCGATCTGGTACACGCCGCCGATCGTTTCGCCGCGGATTTCACCTTGGTCACACTTTTTGGACCCGAGCACGGCATCCGCGGCGACGCACAAGACATGATCTCCGTTAATGGCGCTAGGGACGCGACCGGACTCTCTGTGCACAGCCTCTACGGTAGCGACGAGGTCTCGCTCTCGCCGACGCCCGAGAGTCTAGAGGGGGTGGATGTCGCGATCTTCGATATCCAAGACGTAGGATCTAGGTATTACACCTATGTCTGGACCATGGTGTTGGCGATGCGAGCGTGCGCCAAGGCCAACGTCGCATTTGTCGTCTTAGATCGGCCAAATCCCATCGGCGGCGCGATGGTAGAGGGGGGCGATATTGAGGACGGCTACGGTTCTTTTGTGGGGCTCCGCTCACTTCCCAATCGCCATGGTCTCACCGCAGGCGAAATTGCTACTTGGGCCGCACGGGAAGAGGGGCTCGATCTCGAACTCACGATCGTTCCACTGAAGGGCTGGCAGCGGGAAATGAGCTACGGGGATACCGGATTGCCATGGGTATTGCCTTCGCCCAATATGCCGACTGTTGAAACCGCGCTTGTGTATCCGGGCATGTGCCTGGTTGAGGGCACCGAATTGAGTGAGGGCAGGGGGCATACCCGTCCCTTCGAGGTTGCTGGGGCTCCTTTTGTGGACGGCGCAGTGTTGGCGGCTCTGTTGGCTGAGCAAGACCTCCCAGGGGTGCTCTTTCGCCCTTTGACGTTCACCCCAACGTTTCAAAAACACGCCGGGGCTGCCTGCGGTGGCGTGCAACAGCACGTGACTGATCCTTCGACGTATCTACCCTACAAAACTGGTGTGGCCTTTGTGTGGGCCGTGCACAAATTGTGGGCTCAGAGTTTTTCTTGGCGCAGCGAAGCGTATGAGTTTGTTGACGAAATTCCGGCCTTCGATTTGCTCGCAGGCTCGTCTGCGCTGAGGGACGGAATCGAGGCTGGAGGCGACCTGAAAACACTCGCCAAGACCTGGGCTGAGGCCGAGACGCGCTTCGCGGAAGAACGGCAGTCGTGGCTCATGTACCCATGACACGGATCGCGATCTTCGGTGGTAGCTTCAACCCGCCTCACGTAGGGCATCAGGCTCTATGCCTCATGCTTCTTGAGACCTGTCCTATCGACGAAGTCTGGGTAGTCCCAACCTATCGGCACTACTTTGGGAAAGAGCTCGTAGGGTACGAAGACCGGGCGCGAATGTGTGAACACTTGATCGCGCCCCTTGGAGCGCGAGCGCGAGTCTCTCGGGTTGAGAGTGAACTGTCTGAGCCCCAAGGACGCATGCTCGATACACTGTGCGGGCTGCGGACTCGTCACCCCGACAGCGAATTTCGGTTGGTTATTGGCGCAGACATACTCTTAGAGACAAACTGCTGGCACAAATGGGATGCCATCGAGGCATTGGCCCCACCCCTGGTCTTCGAACGCCGCGGCTACGAAGGCGGCGAATTGCCCGCGCCTCCCGACGTGTCTTCTACGAAGATTCGTGCTCGTCTCGCTCTCGGCGCATCCGCTGTTCCATGGATTCCAACGAGCGTGCAAGAACACATCGACGAGCTAGGTCTCTACCGTTCGTGACGGAAGAGTTCTCCACGAGTGGCCCAGCAGTCTTCGTGCTTGGGGCGGGCCCAGTCGCGATGGCGTTGGCCAAGGGGCTCGCAGAGTGCGGCCATCCTCCCATCGGCCTTTGGGCGAGACGCGCCGACGCCGCAAGCCGGGCGGGGGCATTCGCGGGTATTCCATGCTTCTCTGGAGCGAATTGGCCCGCATCGTTGCGAAGTGCCCAGGTTCTTCTTCTCGCCGTGCGAGACGAGGCTATTGCCGAAGTCGCTGAGGATCTGCAAACTGCTGGGGCTCTCGCCGGCGCGCCGGTGCTCCTTCACTGTTCCGGATCCGTGGCAGCGGAGACGGTTTTTGCCAACATTCGTGCGGGCGGCAAAGGGCTCTTGCATCCTCTTCGAGCGATCGTGGATCCTGGGGAGGCAGCATCGGCTTTGGCAGCGACCACCTTTGGAGTGGAGGGAGACGTGGCTGGTAGAGCCGCTGCTGTGGTCCTGGCAGAGCGACTCGGAGCGGCGAGTATCTCGCTAGATGCCGACCAGGTGGCGGCGTATCATGCTGCTGCCGCCATCGCATCGAACTATTTGGTGGCCTTGCTCGACCTTGCACAGGACGTATTGGGGCGAGCGGGAGTTCAGAGCGAGGGGGCGCGTGAGGCCTTCGTTAGTCTGGCCCAAGGGTCGTTGGACAACGTGCGGCGCCTCGGTTTGCCGAGAGCTCTCTCCGGGCCGATTCGGAGGGGCGACGGGCGGACAATCGCCACCCACCTTTCGGCCCTGGGCACTGGGCCGAAGGAGCATCGAGAACTCTATCTCGCTCTCGGGCGGCGGTGCGTAGCCTTGTCGCATCAGTGTGGCGACGCCTCTGCAGTCGAACTGGCGAGAATCTCAGAGCTTTTGCTTGACCCCTCGGATGTAGATCCGCCGATTGGGTGAGCGGCTTGCCAGAAATTGCATAGATTGCCTAAGCTGTACGTCACAGGCCCGCGAAACAATGATTCAAGGAGTGAGAGTGCCAGCCCACAGATTCGGAATGCGATTTCTTCTAGCCACCGGCGTCATGGTGGCCCTACTCGTCGGACAACATGAGGCCGAGGCCAAGAAGTCCCCTGAGAAGGTCTTCCGTGGGCAGATTCTCACCTCCAACACGCGCTTCCCAACAAGTGCAAAGAGCGTTTCGACCTACATCAAGAAGCTCAAGAAGAACAAGAAGACTAAGTTCGTAGAGGACAAGAAGACCAAGAGCTGGAAAATCTACGTTGCGGCATTCTTCAAGAAGCCTCTCAATGACCTCGAGATCACGGTCAAGCTCTATGACGTGACCACTGGACGCCGTCACTTGGTGAACTCATTTGAGCAGTACACCGAGGGGCGAGGACAGACCTCCCTCATCTCTCACATCAAGCTCGAACGGGAGTTCTTTGGAGTCAATAAGAAGATCATGATCACCATGGAGTCTCGCAAGATGGTCCTGGCCCAGGGCACCTTCCACATCCTTGGGGAGGAAGAGAAGCTCTCGGGCAAAGTCGACTTTACTGAGGACTAGACCGCCGAGCACAAAGCCTGATCGTTCTGGCGGCCCCTTCTTCCCGATTGCGGCGTTGTTCATATCGTCACTTTCCCAGACAAGCTCCTCATTCACGCCTTGCACTCGAAAAGAAATGACTCGCCATTTCCAATCATCTTTTATGCTCGGCAGTCTAGTTCGGGCAATTGCTGCTTTGCAGCAAATGTCCCTACGAGCTGTTGCGGCGAGCAACCGGAGCAATTTGAAGAGCCTCCTAAGCCAGGCGAGTCGTTGATTTTCTTGGGCTCTTGGGGTACCAAGCGAGCAATCAAGACGCCCCTCTCATCTCTGTTGGGGGACAGCGTGGAAAGAGGCTCGTATGACGACTATCGGTTTCTCAAAAGTGGGACTTGGGCTTTGTGTGGCTCTCGCAGTCTCTGCCCCCAGCACCGACGCGGATGCCAAGCGGCGCAAGACTCTGAAGACTCTGAAGAAGGCTCCGCCGTCGGCTCTTCGCAGCGCGAATGTTGAAGAAGCGATCGCTGCGGCGACAGCACTTGGCACCAGCACGTCGCCACAGGCGATGGGTGAGCTGCTTGATGCCCTCGCTATGGGATTGCACCCGCGAGTTGCTTCTGCCGCTCTCGATGCGGTCGCGTTGCGGGCCAAACAGGATTCCTTTGACGTGGTCTCGTTCTACATGCACCATCGTAGCGCCAAGGTGCGAAGCTCTGCACTCAAAGTGATGGGAGCCCTTGGCGACAAGCGCGCCAAAGCCATGGTGCTTGGTGGACTGGGGGATGGACACAAGAAGGTCCGCGCAGCGGCTGCTGAGATCCTCGCTGCCAAGAAAGAGAAGAAAGCGATTGAGCCTCTCATGAGCTTGCTCAAGAAGGGCGACGAAGCGCCTGCTCTTGCGTTGGCAGCGCTGGCAAACCCGGACTTGGCCCGTGCCGTTAGTGAACTCATTGGTACAGCGCCGGATGGTCTGCTTGCGCGTTGCCTAGGTGCGATCCTCATGAGGCCCGACTTCAAGCCTGAGGAGGCTCGAGTTGAAGTTGTGAAGGCTCTAGGGAAAATTCCGGGCAACGATTCCCTGGAACAACTAACGAACTACGTTGGAGCAATTCCCGAGAAGCCGCCGCGCGATTCTCGGAGTGAAGCTGAGCGCATCATCGAAGCTCGATTGGGAGGGATATAGGCATGGCCACTAGTCACCAAATCACCGCTGGTATTCGCTTGCTCGCTGCTCTTGCTCTGGTTCTTGCCAGCGCCTGTGGTGGTACGGGCAGTTTTGGTCTCTCCTCAGGAGACAACGATTCTACCAAGCTGGCTCAGGCCTTTGCCACGGTCCAGGCGCCCCCAGCGGGCCCGATCAACAGCACCGGCAAGCCGATGGTCTTTCTCGCTGCGCGAGGCAAGCCAAAACAGCTTGTCGCATTCGACCTCGAGTCCAAGAAAGAAGTCTGGCGCGTTGAAGCCGACATCTCTTCCAAGGTCGTCGTCGGCCGTGATTTCGTTGCTCACAAGGAGGGCGACAACACGCTAGTCGGGCGCGATATCACCACTGGTAGCCAACTCTGGTCGGTGACCCTCGAGGGTACGTTCGTGGGTGCGGCAGCCGACAGCGATCGCGTCTACTTCACAATGAAGTCGGGAGGTCGCAAGTGGATTCTTCGCGCTCTCTCTGGAAAGAGCGGCGAAGAGATCTGGGACGCTGAATCCAATGGTGCGCTCGGTGCGCCAGCGGCACGCGGCGGCCTTGTCTTTAGTCCATTCATGAAGCAGTGGTTGGCGATTCTCGACGCCAAGGCTGGTACGCAGCTCACGCGTATTCGCGGTATTGACCAAGAAATATCGTTTGTTCGAACAACCCCCGAACATGTCTATTTTGGGTCCAAGGCGGGCGTATTCCTCCTCGACGAGCGTGCAGCGTCCGGCAAGCGGGCTCAGTCCACCTACGGCAACGCCAAGCTTCCCGAGCATTTTATTCGCGTCCACTATTACTGGGACGCCTTCGACCCTGTGCAGGCAGGCTACTCAGCCTACGACCGCAATCGCGTTCTTTGGAACGCCAGCGCTAAGGGCGATGCTCTAGCTTTTTCAAATGATCTAGTGGCAGTGCAGACCTATCGCTTCTTCTTCGGCTTTTCGGCAAGCACGGGAGAGCTCTCGTGGGCCTACAATCATCCACGAGTCGACATCGTTGCTTCCGCTCAGCTCGGTACCTCCATTGGCATGGCCTCTATGCTCGGCGAGATTGGTGCACTGGATCCGGCCACTGGAGAGCGCATCTACGAGGCAAAGCTTGCAGGGCAGTTTATCGGAGGCACGTTTGATGCCGCTGGCTGGGCTCCCAACGAACGAACGGGCAAGCACAGTGGTACTGCAGCAGCTCTCGTTTCCATCGCTCGCGACAGAGACGCGCGTTTCAACGACGTGAAGAAGTTTGCTGTGACCGCACTCTCGCAACTCAAGGGAGGCGATGTGACTCGTGACTTGCTGGTCCTGATTCAGAACGAGAAGACGCCTCCGTATCTTCTGCAAACCGCCGCCGATGTGTTGGTATCTCGCAAGGATCCAGAGGGGCTTGCACACCTAGTCGAGGCACTCAGTGTTCGGCACAACTACGTTACGGGCGCCAAACCTCGAGCTGTGGGAGTCGCCGCCCGGGCGATTGCAGCCCTAGATCCAGAGGGAGTTAACCCCAGGTTGCGAGGGCAGGCTGTCGAAGGTCTGATTGCGCATTTGACATCGCCCTCCACAGCCGTTGGCGACCTTGTGCACCTCGTACGCGCTCTAGGGCGCATTGGCGCGGGCGCTGAGCGAAGCACTCTCAGCAGCTTTCTCTTGGTGTACCGAGCCGATCCGACATTTGCCACACAGATCGACGCGGTATCAGCGACCATCGATGTACTGCTCAGCCAAGGAGGTACCGCCGAGCGAGAAATCGTTGCCTACGTTGCCGAAGATAAGCTCAGCCAGCCTAGCGTCGCCGAGTACGCCAAGAGGGCACTCGTACAGCGACCTACATCTCCCGAGGCCGAGGGGGACAAGAAGGGCTCCAAAGATGGCGCCACTGCCGAAGCTGGCAAGGCTAAGGGCGCTGCCAAGACCAAGGCTCCAAACGCAAAGCCCTAGGCTAAAAAGTAAGTCAGAAAACCATGCTCGCTTCTAGCGACGGGGACGCTCCAGCGCCACAATGTGCTTGAGCGTTTTTCGTGGAGCCAACGTACAAAGTTCGAGTGTGTCGTGGTCCCAGTTGCGGGGATGAGACGCACTCCCAGAGGCTAGCTGCGGAATTCCATCACCTACTGGAGGATCGTGGGCTAAGCCAGATCGAGATGGGCTGGCACAGCTGCTATGGGCGGTGCACCAAGGGCCCCAATGTCTTGGTCCGGAAGGTTGGCAATGAACCAACGAGACGGCGATTTACGTTGGCAACCCAGCCGCTGGGCAGAGGCGCGAAGGCAACCATGTATAGTCACGTGATTACTATAGTGGATGTGGCGGACATCGTTACCGAACATCTCGAGGCGGGGCGCATCGTGCGTCGTCTAATGGAACGTCCCTCTGGCCGGATGCAACAACCCGGGCAATCGAAGAAAGATGGAGAATAGTAGATGAGAATCATCGTGGTATGCGCGGCGTTGGCAATGGCACTCACGAGCGTCGGGTGCGAGGGCAAGACCGTGGTCAAGGCTGATCCGCAAACTGCTGAGGAATTGGCGCAGTGCCAAGCCAATCGCAAGGAGAAAGACAGCTACATCGACACTCTCAGCACAAAGATTACCGAGCTCGAGAATGGTGGCGTCACGGCTCTTGGTGACGGCGAGATTGTCGTGACGATCGAGGGCGAGGTCATGACGATTGCCTCCGGCAAGGGCAAGGGCCCCAATGGCGGCAAAGATCCGAAAGGCAATGCCAAGGATGCTGAACTCTACGAGGCATTCGTCAAGCGTCTAAAAGGGTCACGAGGCGCGATCAAGAAATGCTACCAGCATGCACTGAAGAAGGACTCCGCCCTATCTTCAAAGACCGTGACGTTGAATATCGGGGTCTCCTACAAGAGCAGCGGCAAGGTGAAGCAGACGAGATTTAGCCCGCGGGTGAGTGAGCAATTCAATTCCTGCATGAACAGCGTGGCCAAAAAGTGGTCGATTCCGGGAATGCCACGCCCGGTCAGCTTCAACTACAAGCAAACGCTAACTCCCGAATAGGTAGCAATAACTACAAGGCATGAAGCCCAAGAAGGCCATCAAAGAGCTACGCAAGCAGCTCGAGGGGGATCCGACGAACGTTGTACTGAGGATTCGACTCGCGTCACTCCTCCGCGACATCGGCCAACATCCCGAGGCTGTTGACCACTACCTGGCTGTGGCCAAGAGCTACGACATGGGTGGTCGCATAGGGCAGGCCATCGCCGTGTGCAAAGGCGTGCTTGAGTTTGCACCGCAGCATCCCCACGCGCAGCAGGTCTATGCGTATCTTAAGAACCGGCGTATTCAAGGTCAGGCTGCAAGCAGTGACGACGATTCGCCACCGGCTTCTGTGGTGCAGCGCGGCTTCGGTCGAGATGCCAAGAGTGAGGTGGAGGATGTGAGGCGCAAACGTCCGACGAGCATGCCTACGCCGCTAACGGATCGCGGCTCCGAAGCATCTCTGCCAGGCTTGCGGACAACCAGTACGGGGGGGCGAACGCAGAGGGCGAGCGATAGTCTTTCTCTTAGTACGCGCCGCTTGATCCCGGATAATACGGTGCCAGGAGCTCCACCGAAGCATGAGCCCACGACTACAAGGGGGGGCGACTCCCTCCGACTCGCAACTGAGAGCTTTCGCCTCCAGGACTTGAGTCAGGCCGGGCAGAAGGCAACCTCGGATGAGCGGCCCAAGCCCACTAGCCGCACCCGGGCTGAGAATCGGCTTTCACCCGCACCTCCGCTTCGCTTGCCACCCAATCCTCCACCACTGGGCCCCGCCCGGAGTCATGGCCCTGGGCTTCCGTTGCCCCTCGCCCCCGAGGCGAGACCTCAGGAGGCGATTGTGACGCGACAGTTCGGGCGCGACTCCCCAGTTGAGCCGCCGGCGTTGGAGCCGCCAGCGTTGGAGCCTCCTCCTGCACCAACGCCTCCGCTGTCAACTGTCGGCAAAGATGCGCCCGCCCTCGAAGACGCAACGATCGTGGATGCGAGTTTTGAGCTAGCCGTTTTCATGGCGGAGCAGGAAGCCCGAGAAGAGGACCTCCCGGACCTGCCTGGAGCGCTGTCACCCACTTCGGCTGCATCGGGCTCGTCAAAGGGGGCTAAGAATACTTCTGAGGAGAGTCGTTCTGGAGGCACTGAGCTTTCCGCGCTGGGGCCTTTGCAAGGGTTGCCTCGCTACGCCATCGACGCACTCCTGCTGGTGGCCACGTCGCAATCGTATCCAGAGGGGGCGATGATCGTCAGCGAGGGCGAAGCACTGACAGCGTGTCGACTTGTACAGTCGGGGCAGGTTCAGATTCTCAAGCACGATCCGGCCGCGACATCACCCGTGCTCAAGAGCTGCGCCACGGTGGGGCCGGGCTCTCTACTTGGAGCGTCGGGCTTCATGGATTCCCCGGAGATGGGAGCTGTCTTGAGTCTTGGAGCGGCGGTTGCCATGGGGCAGGTCGACGTTGTTGAAATTCCGGTCAGCGCGATTTGCAAGCTGCGTGAGAGGTTCCCTGCCGCCGGAGCGACGCTAGAGCTCTTCTACCGAGAGAGGTGTATCGATCTTCTGATGAGCACCTCGCCACTCTTTGAGAGTCTCACGGAGCATGATCGAGCCGAACTCGTGGGATTGTTTGAGCCGGTGCGAGCTGCGAGCGAGCAGCCTATTGTTCAGAGCGGGAGCCACACCGGGGGCTTCCATCTTGTGCTCTCGGGGCAACTTGAGATTAAGCATCCGAGCGGTGGGACCTCTCAATTGCACCGCGGCGATTTCTTTGGAGATGTCGCGGTGCTGCGTGGTGTCCCCTCTTCGGTCGCTGTACGGGCCTCTTGCAGCACGGAGCTGGCGCATTTGGACGCGCAGCGTTTCTACGAACTCATCTCAAAGCACCCCGAGGTGTGGGCAGCAATTTGGCGTCAAAGCGGTCGACCAGAGTTGGCTGGCATGCAGTTGGTCTTGGGAACGGCTGCCAATTTTTAGATTGAAGTTCCGTGCCTCGTAGAGGCTAGGGAATAGGACCGAGTCCTTCGCGAATCACTTCGATTTCTTCGCCGAAGGTGCCAAGCACTGTCGAGACTTCTCCTGGTGTTGGGCCGCTGTCGATGAGGAGATCGATACCTCTCGGAAACTGCTCCTCGACATCGTCCGCATCCACGCAAATCTCGCCGTCTTCACCGACGGCACTTGTGGTCAGCAGAGGCCTTCCCAGTCCCCGAACCAGAGCGGACGTTACAGGGTGATCTACGATGCGAATGCCGACCGTACGTCTGCGCCTATCCATGAGGATTCGCGGTACCTTGCGCGACGCGGGCAGCACCATTGTATAGGGGCCGGGAAAGACGCGCTGCGCGAGCCGGAATGCGGCCTGTGAGAAGTGTGCGTAGAGTGCAGCGGTACTCAGATCTGGACAGATGAGTGCCAGCCGCTGACTCTTCTCCATGCCCTTGATTCGGTAGAGGGCTTCGGCACTTCGTCTTGCGTCGATGGCGCAACCCAACGCGTAGATCGTATCGGTTGGGTAGGCAGCAACGGCACCCTTGTGAAGCTCAGTGATTGCCCTTGCCACGGGCCGTGTGGCCGGTGGGGCGTGAGGATGAATGGCGATACGAATCATTGGTTCTCTTCGTCGGCTCCGGGGCTCTGGCCTCGGTATCCGGTTGCACAGATGTACTGCTCGATGGATTCTTTTCGGCTTCCCTCGGGTTTGATGATTTTGACCTTGGCGAAGTCTCGACGACAGCGCTTGATGAGCGCTTGAAACTCTGGCCCTTGGAAGAGCTTGCCAAGAAAGACGCCATCTACGGTGAGGGTGGCATCTGCGATATCGAGGGCACGTTCAAAGAGCTGCTCTGAACGCGTTTGATCGACGGAGCGCACTCCAGTGGTATCTGGCGCCATGTCGGAGAGAAGCACGTCGAAGTTCTCGAGGTCACCGAGCAAGTCATCAATCTCGACTTTGTAGACGTTGCCCACAACGGTGCGTCCGTTTGGCAGACCAAGGTCGACCTCAAAGCGGTCGATTCCGACTAGTCTTCCCGACGGGCCAGTCTTGGTAGCTGCATACTGGAGCCATGAGCCGGGCGCGCATCCCAAGTCGAGAACGCGGTCGCCCTTGTCGATGAGCTTGGCTTTTCTGTCTATTTCTTCGAGCTTGAAGACAGCGCGAGAGTTGAAACCCCTCTTGCGGGCATTCTGGTGGAAGCGGTCCTTGCGAGACTTGCGATCGCCGAGTTTGGAACGCGCCATGGATAGTCTTCAGAGAATGCTTGAGAGAAGGGAGAAGGAGAAATCCCTCGGGAGGACAAACAGCGAATGGACAAAGCCCATTCGCTGGTGTCTCGGGGAGTGGATCGCTCGAAGCCGGGGCGCTTATGCGCGACCAGCAGCAGCCTGCTTGGAGGCTTTGAGTGGGTTCTTGGAGCGAGCTTCCTCTTGACCCATACCGACGCGTTTGTAGGCATCGCGAGTCATCGCCTTGGTGATGGTCAGGTAAGAACCTTTTGAACCAGCAACAGAGCCGCGGAGGAGAATGTAGTTCTCTTCTGCGTTGATTCTGAGAAGCTGAAGGTTCTGAATCTTCGTGGTTGCATCACCCATGTGGCCAGCCATTCGCTTGCCTTTGACAACGCGACCTGGTGTTAGGCGGCAGCCGATCGAACCACCATGTCGGTAGACCTCGTGCACACCGTGGGTGGCCTTGGTACCGGACATGTTGTGGCGCTTGATGACACCTTGGAAGCCCTTACCGACGGACTTGCTGGTGACGTCGAGTGGAATGCCGTCTTCGAATATGTCTGAAGCCTTGAGCTCCGAACCAACTTCGAATTTCTCGCACTCTTCAGCTGTGAGTCGAATCTCTTGGACGAAGCGCTGTGGTGCGACGCCAGCTGCTTTGAAGAAGCCTGTATCAGGCTTGTTGACGAGGCGCGCAGGCTTCTCGTCAAAGCCAAGAATGAGAGCTGAGTAACCGTCGCGCTCTTCGGTTCGCTTGCCGAGTACGTAGTTTGGACCGGTTTGCAGGACCGTGACTGGGATTCTCTCCCCGTCTTCGGTGTAAACTTGGGTCATTCCTACTTTTTTGCCGAGAAGGCCGATTCGTGTTGCCATGATTAACTCCTGATATTTCGAGGCGTTAAAGCAGCCCCACGCAGATCAAGGCGGCCTGTATACAGGTGCACTCAGGGCGATGTCAAGCCGAACACGACGCGGGTATTGGCAACAGTGATCGCCGCCAATTCTTCGAGGGTTAGCCCCCGCTCTGTGGCCACAACTCCCGCAGTATCCACGAGGAATGACGGCTCGTTTCTCTTGCCGCGTTGGGGCACCGGCGCGAGGTATGGGCTGTCGGACTCAACTAGCAACCTATCGAGCGGCACGCAGGCGACGGACTCGCGAACCGGGCGGGTGGACTTGCCTTTGAACGTAACGATGCCTGAAAAGGAAACATAGAATCCCAATTCCGAGTATTTCCGCGCTTCTAGTGGGGTACCGGTGAAGCAGTGGATGATCGTTCTGACCCGCCCCTTGGCATGCTTGGTGAGCACCTCCATTGCTTTCGGATGAGCGTCTCGAATATGACAGATGACGGCTTTGTCGAGCTTTGCCGCTAGCTCGATATGCTCGACGAAGCGATCAATCTGCACTTGTCTTGGGGAGGAGTCGTAGTGGAAATCCAAGCCAGTTTCGCCGACAGCCACGACCTCCGGACGAGCCGCCAATTCACACAGCCCCGGCCACCAACTCGGATCGACTTTGGCTGCTTCGTGTGGATGCACGCCAACGGTGGGATGCATCCTCGGATCTGCAGACGCGAACTCAACCGTCTTGCGCGCTTGCTCGAGACTGCCACTGGCACCAACGACGACGAACTCCCGCACACCAACGGCTTCGGCCCGCGCGAGCATCTCTTCTCGGTCCGAATCGAAGTCGCTCACATCGATGTGGCAGTGCGAGTCGATGAAGTAGGGCACGCCGCTCATGCCGCTTCGATCCGGGCGAGTATGGCATCGATCTCATCGCGCAAGTGCCGGCCGCGAAAGCTTCGGTGCAGGGCGACCAAGGCGGGTTTGGCCCATTCGGCTGCGCATCTCGATACCTCTTCGAGTGCCAGCCCCCGTAGCTCGATCTTTCGAGAACGCATGGCATCTAGAAGATAGGACCGAGCCACGGCTTCTTCTTCTGCCGCTTGTTCTTCTGTGACTAGGGCGAGCAGGGCGCCAGCCGCGCGAATACGGACGCGCCCAAGGCCCTTCGAGCCTTGGATGAATTCTCGAAAATGTGGAACCGCGTTTTTGCCAAGGAATTCGAGTGCGATCACCGCGTCCCAACCGAGGTCCGCATTGGGGAGGAAGGCGGCGAGGGGGCCTATGGCCCTGGTGTCGGAGAGTTGGGCTAGGGCGTAGGCGGCATCGAGTCGAGTTTGCGGGGCTGGGTGGTCGAGTAGGGCGGCAATCGCATCAGCACTCTCGGCTCGCCCGATGGCCCCCAGTGAAAGAGCGACTGCGCCAAGGACTTCGCCATCACTGTCATCGAGAGCTGAGAGCAAGTGCGGGTAGGCCGCATCTGCATCAACTTCCGCAAGGGACGTCGCGGCTTGGAAACGCAGATCGGCCGGCCCGTCACGCAGCACTTCTGCTAGGGCGTCGAAGGCTGGCTTGGCTCCCAGAGTGCCGAGCGAGATGGCTGCGCTCTGCCTTACTTCGGGCACCGAGTCGGTGAGGCAGAGAGCGATGAGTTCCCAGGCTGCCGGCAGCTCGAGGGCCGCGAGAGAGAAGCAGGAGGTGGTGCGCACCTCTGGCCGGGCGTCACCGATTCCCGCGGCAAGTGCGTCAAAGGCCAGGTCTCGCTCTTCTTCGCCGTTCGCAGTGGCGAGGGTCTCGGCAGCAACTACGCGGTCCCTAGGCCTGGAGGCGCCCATATCACGTAGAGCAGCGGCAAAACTCAGGCCTTTGGAACGGTGGTACATCGAAGTGGGGCTAACTTGAGAAGTGGACCAAGCGAGAAGCGGGGATCACTCCGCGGGTTGAGCGCTAGCTTCTGCCAACGCTACTACGTCAACGTCGGCTGGATCTATGACGAGGTCTTCGGGCACGTGAGCCAAAATATCGTCGATGAGTTGCTCACGCTTGGCGATAACATAGCTCGCGGGAGCAGCCGGACCGGGTACTAGGAGGCTTCGATCGGGAGTGCCGCCATCCACGAAGCAGACTTCTCTGTCGGCATCCATGACGACTCGGCTCACGTCGCTCCACGGCAGGCGCAGCTTTTCGCTAGTGCCACTCCAGAGAACCAGGCCGCTCTCTTGGACGTCGACTGCCAGTCGCCAAACCGGAGAGCGCAAATACATGGAACTAAGAAGAACACCGGTTGCCCCTGTGCCCAATGCGAAGATGCTGCTTACCCTGTCTGGGGTGATCGTGGCGGATGCGGTTATGAGCACGACGCCGAGTGATAGGCTCACAAAGGCAACACCCACGAAACGCGGCTTGAATCGATATGGAGTGGACTTGGCGGACATCGTGGATTCTCGGCTCCGCAGGAACTCAGGGCATACCACCTGCTAGGAGGCGCTCTGAACCATTCGGTGGATTGCAAGGCGAGCGTCTAGAGGGATGGCTTCAAAGAGGATTCCGAAGCCCTTTGGCAGCTTGACCGCATCATGGCCTTCCCGGGGTACCTCGCAGTCTTCGTTGCGGCGCCACATGGTCCAGCCGATGCCCGCTACACGACCGAACTCTGGCAGCTCGAACGAGAAGGCGATACGTGAGAGTAGGGGCAGGGCGTTTCCGGAAACAAACGCGCCATTGGTGCTGAGATCGCGAAGCGAGCCGGGAAACTTGTCACTGGTGACTTCGGGGTTGACGCGCGAGTACACGCTTGCGAGCGCCGGATGTAGCTCGATTTCAGGTTGTCCTATGGACTCGATAAGGATTGGGGCATTGAGCGCGACTCGAGTCGCGTTGCGGTTGTCAGTTCTTGTCATGGCTGGGTTCCTTGTCTACGTCTTTGGTGGCGACGGGGGTGGCCTCAGCGTCGGGCTGAGGCTTGCCGCCTTTGCGCTTCTTACTCTTGCTCTTGCTCTTACTCTTGGTCTGCGTTTGGGGCTGCGAGGCGAACATAGGCTCAACTTCGCCTTTTCCATACACTTTTGACTCACCGCGGCCTATGCCGACACGAATTCGCTGATGCAGGACATCCACTTCGATAACCCGTCCCTCGAATCCATCGTTTGTGATGACTCGCTTCCCCAGCTTGGGAAGGCCCTTGCGCATCTCGGAGTAGAGCGCCTGCTCGTATACCAGGCAGCACTTGAGCCGGCCGCACTGGCCACTCACTTTGGTGGGGTTGAGCACCAGCCCTTGCTCCTTGGCATTCCTGATAGAAACCGGCACAAAGGCGGGAAGCCAGGTGCTGCAGCACAGTTCCTGTCCACAGGAGCCAATACCGCCGACGATCTTGGCTTCGTCCCGAGACCCGAAGTGACGTAGGTCCACCTGCAGGCTGAGGGTCTTGCTGAGGGCGCGGCTAAGGCCGCGAACGTCGGTCTTCTGCTCGCAGGAGTAGTAGAGGCTGAGCCGCGAAGGGCTATCAAGCTGCGCTTGGAGTACTTTGATTCCCAGCCCCTGCTTCTTGGCCAGGGTCTTGGCGGTGATGAGGTACTCTCGGCATTCGTCTGCTTGATCCAGACTGGCTTCGCTCACAGTTGCACGGCGCAGAATCCGCTTGAGACTGCGCCTGGGAGGCTTTCGGGTGCTGGCGGTGCCTACGGTTGCGACGCGTTTGCCGTGCTCAGCTTCGACAATGACTCTATCTCCTGCTCGGAATAGACCGTCCCCACCGTCATATAGATAGAGGCGCCCCGCGGGCATGAAGCGCACTGCGATAACATTGGCGATTCGGGCGGAGAGTTGGCCATCGTAGCCGGATGTTTCGTCGCCGAGGGGGGCGCTCGTTGGGTCCCACTCCCCAGGCCCTACGTCCCTTGGCAACTTCGCCGGGAGCTCGACATCCGGTGTTTCCGCATCGCTATCATCGCCCCAAACAGTATCTCCGGGCCCAGGGGGGGCGCTTCTATCCTGCTCCCTCTCGTCTGAATCGGTTGGTGGTGGGGGAGTGAGGTCCCAGCTGTCATCCTCTGCTGGCTTTTCCGAGCGCCTCTCTCTGGGCGTTGGCTCTTTTCTGCGAGGCTTGCGCTCGCCACGGCTCGGCCCCGAACTCCGTCCATCGCCCTTGCTGCGGGGCTCTTGCGAAGTGTCACCACCTTCTCGGCCACCGCCGCGCCGTCGCGAGCGCCGCTTGCGGGCTGGACGCTTCGACTTGCCGCCGCCGCCGGCGCGAGGGCCTCTATCTCCTTGAGGGCGCTTGCCGGCCTCGGAACGCACAGTAGTTCCGCTACCTCTCTCCTTGGGGCGCAAGCCAGCCTGTGCGCCGGCTGGCTTGCGCCGCCTGCGCCTGCGCTTCCGCGTACCGTCGGCATCGCCGTTTGTCGCTTTGCCGTCGCTTGAGTCTTCGCTCAACCTGCTGCTCCTGCGCTTGGAAGAGGGTGCCCTCGGAGGGCAACCAGGAGATGCTCCAGGGCCAATTGGCCGTGCGCATTGTGTTCTCGTATCGCGACTAGGCTGTTTAGTATTTCAGCGGCTCTGCGCGCGTGCAACTGAGCACGGGGCAGATCTGCCGAAGTGGCTGCGCTACGCGCTGCTAGGTGGCAGGTCTGCACGCACTGAGCGAGGGCGGCGATGAGGGTATTTCGATCCCCCGCCACCTTGGCTACGCTGAGGATTCCGTCCAATCCGCGCTCTTCAATGACATCAGTGATTTTCTCAGAGAGTTCGTGGATCTTCTCTGCATGCTCTTCGTCGCCTTGCATCTGAGCCCGCAACGCGGGTGATAGGGGTTGGAAGCTGACTCGTTGGCAGCGGCTGCGAATTGTTGGCAAGAGTTGGCTGGGAGCCCGGCTGCAGAGAATGAAGTGAGTCCGCGGCGGCGGCTCTTCCAGTGTCTTGAGCAACGCATTGGCTGCCGGACCCAGCATGGAGGAGGCTTCTCTCACTAGAAAGAACCGGGCTCGAGCCTCGTGAGGAGCCATGGCCATGGCGGGAATCACTTGTTTGCGGATCGTGGCAATGGGGATATTGCCCTTGGCACCCTCGGGCTCAAGTGTTCGCACATCTGGGTGGATGCCCTCGTCAATCTTGTTGCAAGAGCTGCACTCGGGGCAGCCTTTTCCTGGCGCCGAAAGACAGTTTATCGCCTTGGCCAGCGCCAGCGCCGTGGCGTACTTGCCACTGCCCTCTGGACCTGCAAAAAGGTATGACTGAGCGACGCGCTCGCCTTGAAGGGCCCGCTGCAGAAGCTCTACGACTCGGCTCTGGCCGCGCACTTCGCCTAGGATCATCACAGGCCTTGGCCTATACCACATTCAAACCCTGGGAATGGATGGCAGGTTCGGCGCGTTCAGCCTGTGATGATGTCTCCCCAGACGATCTCGGATGGTGGTTTCTGCCACCGAATCTGGCTAGGCTAACCACCGATGTCCACCGAGAGAACTCAGAGTAGCGCGGCGGATATGCCGATGGCCTTTCGCCCCGTCCCGCGAACCGGCGTGATCTACGTGACCACTGAGGCTGCAAAGAAAGGCTTCGGAGCCGAGGGCAGTGATTGGTGCAACCTGGGGCAGGGCATGCCGGAAGCTGGAGCCCTAACGGGGGCGCCGGATCGGGTGGGGCAGGTCTCGATCGATTTGGCGGACCAAGAGTACGCGCCGGTACCAGGCATCTGGGACCTTCGCGAAACTGTTGCCAGCATGTACAACAAACTCTACAGACTAGGCATGCCATCCCAGTACAGTGCTGAGAATGTTGCGATTTCGGGTGGGGGCCGGGCAGCGCTCACACGCGTGGCGGCGGCGCTCGGGCGGGTCAATCTTGGCCACTTCTTGCCCGACTACACCGCCTACGAGGAGCTGCTGGACGTCTTCGGCCTCTTCACCTCAATTCCCATTCTTCTCGAGGCCGAGCGAGGCTACGCCTTCAGCACCGAGGAGTTGCGCCGTGAGATTACCGGCCGCGGCCTGGCTGCCATCCTATTCTCGAATCCCTGCAATCCGACAGGCAAGGTTATTGGCGGTGATGAGATGGCCGAGTGGGTAGCTGCCGCAAGAGAACTCGACTGCACTCTCCTCGCAGACGAGTTTTACTCCCACTACTTGTGGCGCCCAGATCTTGTAGCCAAGGGAGGTATGAGCAGCGCCGCCGCCTACGTTGAAGACGTCGATAGGGATCCGGTTGTTGTGATCGATGGTCTGACGAAGAACTGGCGCTACCCCGGTTGGAGAGTTTGTTGGACGGTCGGGCCGCGCAGCGTCATCGACGGGCTGGCGAGTTCTGGATCGTTCTTGGACGGTGGCGGTTCTCGTCCCCTACAGCGCGCAGCAATCGATTTGCTCGACGTCGAGTCAACCAAGCAAGAGACAGCAGCGATTTTCGCGGCTTTTGGCCAGAAGCGCGAGCGCATGCTCTCGGGGCTTCGGGACATGGGCTTTGGGATCGACATGCCTCCAGAAGGCACCTTCTACATCTGGGCCTCTGCAGCCCATCTCCCGAAGACCATTAACGATGGCATGAGCTTCTTCCGAAAAGCGCTCGAGCGGCAGGTCATTGCTGTGCCCGGAGAGTTCTTCGATGTGAACCCCGGCCGCCGTCGCTCTGGTCGCGTGTCTCGATTCCGCCAGCACCTTCGCTTCTCCTTTGGGCCAGGGATGGAGACTATCGAGACTGCACTCGGCCGAATCAAAGAAATGATCGACGCAGAGTCCAAGGTGGGCTAGCCGGTGAGTAGTCACGATAGCAGTAGTGGAGCGCCTCCAGTCCAGGTCTCTCGATTGCGCCGCATCATGCAGCGCATATGGTGGCTACACAGTTTCTTTGCCCTTGGCTTCGGCGTGGTCGTCATGGCCTTTGCTCGGAAGGGCCTAGCTCACGCGGACAAGGTGCTCATCGCTCTGGGCGCGAGTTGGATGCTTATCTTCATCGCCTTTCGCTTCATCGTCGGGCCTGCCAACCGCAAAACCGACGAGCGCATCGTGAAGAAGGGAGTGCGTCTTGTAACCAACTACGTCATCAAGCAGATGTACCAGCAGATGTTCTTCTTCCTCGTTCCGCTCTACGCATCGAGCGCGATGTGGTCACTCGACTCGCCCAACTGGTGGATCGTTCCGCTACTTCTGTTGTGCGCTGTGCTCTCTACGATGGATCTTGTCTTCGATAATTTCATTATGGAGCACCGGGTTATCGCGGCCGGAATGTACGGGCTCTGCATGTTCTCGGTTCTCAACTTGCTCCTGCCTCTGAGTCTTCATGTTCCTCATTTCGTGGCACTCATGGTGGCGGCCGTGATAACGCCCGCTGGGGTGGCGCTGCTGAGCTATCCACTCAAATCCGTCTTCAGCAGTCGAGGCATAGCCCTTGTCTCTCTGTGCACGGTGATCTTGGCGGCTGGGTGTTTTACGGGGAGACAGTTTGTGCCAGCGGCACCAATGGCAATGCCCGCGGGTGGCATCGGCCATGGCAACCCCGGGGCCTACGAGTGCGTTCCTGGGCCATTGCGAGAGACCACCAGCGACAGGCTCGATGGCCTGCGCTGTGTTAGCGAGATTTCGGAGCCTGGTGGTATCAACGACGACATCGTCCATGTTTGGGTGCATCAAGGCGAGGAATTGGCGCGAGTGTCCCCGAGCCTCATGGGGCAGTGCCGGGGCAACGTTTTTCGCTCGAAGCTTAGCTCCGCGACCATGCCAGCAGATCCAACGGGCCGGTGGAGCTGCCGAATCGAGACCGAAGAGGGCCAACTCGTCGGACTCCGCTCCTTCAGAGTCAAGGCCCCCGCCGCCCAGGTGACTCTGTCGCCGGAGGTCTTGAGGGATGCGGCGGTGGACGCCTCCCCTCAGGAGTAGCAAATCCGAACTCAGCTAGACCGTCGAGCGAAAAGAATGACCTAGGATGGTGAGTTCTGATTTTTCGAGTGCAGGGCGCGAATGAGGATATTTGCCTGGGCAAATGACGAAATGAGCAACGCTGCAATCGGGAAAGCAGGACCATCAAACCGATCATTGTTTACGCTCGGCGGTCTAGATGCGGGAGTTCAGGAAGAATCGCAGGGCAAGCGATTCGGTGAAGTTTGCTAGGTCGCTGACTCCAATCTTTGCACCGAAGTCGAGCTTGTTGCTGTTGGCGAAGAGAAGCCCTAGATCCAGGCTCGAGGTCGCTGCGTCATTGGTGTCGTCGAAGCGGGTTCCAAATACGGCATCGAGAGCCATCTTCTCGTCAATTTGGTAGATAGCTCCACCAGCGAAATTTAGGGCCCAGGCAGGAACAATCGTATTGTTGTTCCTGGCCGCGATGAAGGCATCGTTTTGCGTCGCATTCTCTGCGGAAGGCTGGAACTCGTGCAGTTTGATGCTGAGAAGATTCTCGCCCGCGACGAGAGAGAAGCTATCGAAGAATGTGTACTTGAACGGCGCAGCGAGGTTCAGCCCCATGGCGAATGGATCGAGATGCATGGGTAGAGAGATCTCTGCGGCAACAAAATCGGTGATCAGGTACTGGCCCCCAATCGCCACTGCGCGGCCGACAGCGAAGTCGTCGGCGTAGCGCCCCGGGCTGTACTGGAGACCAGCTTCGACGTTGCGAGTGATGCCATAGGAGCCGGTTAGGGTGCCTGAGACGGCGAACGGATCGAAGGCGATAGGAATCTCTAGGGCGACTTGCACCATGCCGCCGGGCAGGTTTAGAGGACGTTCGATGGAGCGGGCTGGATAGCCCGAGGAGGCTTTGTCGGCCTTTTCCTTGGGTTTGTCCTTGTCCTTGTCGCCGGCGTCGAACGTTGAATTGGGGGCTCCTGGGTTCTCTTCGGATCCCGAGCCGGAACCAAAATCGAGGTCATCGGACTCGTCCGCAATGCCCTCTTCCGAGAGCTCCACTTCGTCGCCGGCGGGGGCCGTCTCTGCACCTGGCTCTGGCTCTGGCTGTGCCCAGGCGTGTTGAGACATGCTGAGGGCGGCTACTCCGGAGGTCGCACAGAGCAAGAAGCGGGTGAGGGCAACACTGGAACTCTTGGACATTGTGGGTGGAGCATACACAGAGGCCTAGGTTGTCGGCTACCCTCCGCGTGTGAGCAAGCAAGAGAGCACGATCGAAGAACTCAGTCTCTGCGTGAGGCTGCGACCGGAATTGGCAGACCTTGAAGGGGCAACCGAGATGAAGGTGCCAGGTGATGCCCGAGCAAAGCTCGAGCTCGGAGATGTAGGCGCTCGCCTGGAACTCGCACTGCCCAGGTTGGCGACCACCGAGCTTCGCTACGTCGTAGACCAAGCAATAAGGGCTCTAGGCGGCATTGTCCCCCTCGGTGACGTCGTACTCGATGGAACGGATATTGACGACGCCACGCTGCTCACGGTTGCGCTGGATTTGCACCACCGCAGCAAGGGGCGCGTCAGTATTCCTGAAAACCAGGCGATTGCAGACGAGATGAAGCGCATTGCCAGGGCTGAGGATATGTATCGCAATTGGGTTAATGAAGATCCCTGCACGCGGACGAGCCTTCAAATTGCGAAGGACGTAGCTTCATGGGCTGCGGACTTCGAAGACGTCGAGGTTACGGTGCTGGAGGAAGGGGAATTGCGCGAGAAGGGCCTGCGCCTCTTGCTCGCAGTAGGCGGGGCTAGTGAGGCATCTCCTCCGCGCTTGGTTTTGGCCGAGTATCGCCCGAAGGGGGCCTCGCAAGCGCCGCTCGCTATCGTCGGCAAGGGCATCACGTTTGATACCGGAGGTATCAATGTAAAACCCTATGCAAGCTTCGTTTCGATGATGAAGAACGATATGGGCGGAGCTGCCATCGCCTGTGCGCTCTTTGAGTCGCTCGTGGAGAGTGGCTACGACAAGCCCCTCTTGCTCGTCGTTCCGACTTGCGAGAACGCGGTTGGCGAGAACGCCATGCGTCCCGGTGCTTTGGTTGAGAGTTATTCTGGGAAGACCGTTCGTATTGATCATACGGATGCGGAAGGGCGGCTTGTGCTGGCCGATGCCCTTGCCTACGCCGAGGCTACGTATGCACCCTCGGAGTTTCTCTGCTTCGCCACCCTGACGACGGCCGCTCTCAATGCCTATGGCCCCTTCGCGACACCCGTGCATTTTGCTGACGAGCAGCGTGCCGAGCGCATTGAGCGCGCCGGGGCTGCCATGGGCGAGGACTTTCATTTCTTCCCGAAGCGCTTGTGGCACACGATCGCCAATGCCGACAAAGAGGCAGACCTTCGCAATACAGCGCGTTTGCCTGGCAACGCGTCTGCCGGGGCGGGATCGCGCAATGCAGCTCACTTCCTGCTGGAGTTTGTGACCGCTCCTCTCTGCCATTTCGATATCTTCGCCTCGACCTGGAATTGGTCTGGTGAGGCCCCAGGCGCAGGCTACGGCGCGACAGGTGCCCCTCTGAGGAGTCTCCTCGCTGCTCTTGCCCCTGAGTAGTCTTTGGCGCTCGCCCCCGGCAGAGTGCACAATGCTGGCATGTCGGGTTTTGCGCAAATGTTTCGTATTTGGAATTCCTCGCTCGCCCTTGGCTGCGTGGGAGATTCCCCCGGCTACCGAGTTCTACAAGTGTGTCCGACTAACTGTCGAAGAGGACACGTACATCAAGGCCTTCAAGTCGATTGGGCCGCTGGGGTCGGGCCAATCCCTATGAGCCAGGGTGACAAGATTCGGGTTACCTGCGGCTACAATAGTACGACCGGGGAGACTGGGCTTTGGCGACTCATCCGGGCAAGAGATGCGTTTCGCCGGCACCTACCGCTACCCAAAGGCGCCCGCATCGCCGTTTGGAATCGCCTGCATCTTCTAACTCTGAGCGCTTCCTGGGGTAAGCGAGCTAGTTGAGGCTCTCGCAATCACTGACGAGTTCGAGAGTCACTTGGTATCTGATAGTGAGGTTGCTTCTCGTTGAATCGGCGTTGTGGTGCCCATAGGGGGTCGCGATGAGCTCGAGAGGCATTGGCTCGCGAGTGCAGTTGTCCTGCACTACTGTGAGGGTTTGCTGATCGCCTCCGAGGTGCCTAGAAGGCAGGTTGGAGCCTTCTCCAAAGAGGGAGAGGAAAAAGGGACCACTGCTGCCCTCTTTGAATACCGAGATGGTGGCTTGCCACCCTGGTGGGACGGTTGCTCCGTCGAGGATGTAGCTACCGTCGAGAGAAGTCTCGTTGACAAAATCGAATTCTAGAGTCACTCCGACGTCGCGGCGTAGTATCTCCACCGTGCCGCGCGGCAAATTCAGCACGACGGTGGCTGGATTGTGACCGGCAGCGAAGACCTGTGTGATGCCGGCTTCTTCTTCAAGGGAGTTGTGCAGCAGAGCCGAAGTCCCAACGACTTCTGCTACCAAGACAAGGCCCAAGGCGTGAACGCGCCGGGGGGCGCCAAGCGCGAAGACTTCGCACGCCCGATACGGCTGCGCTCACCCAATTGGCGAGTCGCTTGCGCAGATGGAAGGGCTTTGGGAGCGGCGTGCCATCTTGCCCAAGTACGATTTCTTCTGAGTTCTGGCGTCTGCGTTTCGTCGGCCCCTCCGCCAGCGACGATTGTCGTTGTGATGGTGTATTCGCCTGGAGGTACATCGAGAAACCCTGCGCGGGCTCTGCCCGTGCCGTCTATGACGCTCACTGGAGTGACGCCAACCGGGGGACAGGTCGGTAGTGGCCGGGGCAACCAGATAAGCAGTGCCGATTGGGGCTTGCGGGGCTGCGACGCTGGCGAGAACAATACTGGTGACTCGGACGCCGAGCGCCGGACTACCATCGTTGCGCACCAGGTCGAACATGAGATGAGGCCATTGCGCGCTGTCGGGATAATGGGGGCTGGGCCACCAGCGCCGGCGTGTTGCCGCGAGATGCCCGGAAACGATGCCACGTCCACTGAGAAGACGCCGAGGGCGCCGGCCTGCACGTCAATGCTGGGATCTAGCCTCTCAGTGCTCAAGCTAGCGTTGGCTGCGACGGGAGTCCCGCCTAGATTGGCGGAAAAATAGTCGATTACCTTGCCCGTCACGGCAAGAGGATCTGGGATCTCGACGTCTCCATCGGGGCCGATGGCGCCGTCAGCGTCATCAACAACCGTCTTTTTATCTGCAGCGGCCTCAGGGCCTTGGTCCTCACTGGGAAGCTGCCCGACGCAGGCGGGCGCCAATGCTGAAGCTGGCAAGAATTATTGAGCTGGCAAGAATGACTGATCTGGGGGCCGAGTTGCGATTCGCGTTGAAGTCTCTCCACGAATTTGGGGGTGATGGTGCCAACATCAAGACTTGTGCCATGAGCATGCTTCGCCAACTTGGTGAATGTTGTGTACTTGTACGGCCGAGCGCCCGCGTACGGCGGAGGTCAGCCTGCCAATTGGGTTGGGGGAAGCCACACCAGCAGCCACGCTGCCGACGGCGAATGGATCGACAAGAAGTGGGCATCGAGCGCTGGCGGTCTTGCGGGGCGATGGACAGGCCCGTATATGTACCCGTATTCCGTAGGAGGAACTGCAATGCTTGGTGACCGCCCGATCCCGTTAGCCCTGACTTTTGACGATGTGCTCTTGGTGCCTGCCGCCAGCTCCGTCTTGCCCAATGAGGTGGACCTCAGTACGCGGGTGACCCGGGGAATCAATCTGCGCATTCCGCTTATCAGCTCCGCCATGGACACCGTGACTGAGTCGGCGACCGCCATCTTGATGGCTAGGCAGGGCGGACTTGGTGTGATTCATAAGAACATGAGTCCAGAGCTCCAGGCCATGCAAGTCTCGAAGGTCAAGAAGGCTGAGTCAGGCATTGTTGTGGATCCCGTAGCCGCGTTGCCAACGATGCCTCTCTTGCAGGCCAGGGCGCTTATGGAGAATCACAATATCTCAGGACTGCCGGTGGTCGATGGCGATGGCAAGCTGGTTGGCATTCTGACCAATCGCGATCTCCGTTTTGAGACAAATTGGAATCAGTCGGTGAGCGATGTGATGACCACGAAGCTCATCACAGCGAGAGATACGGTCGGGACAGACGAGAGCAAGGCACTCTTGCACAAGCATCGTATCGAAAAACTCTTAGTGACGGACGACGCCGGTCGCCTGAAAGGCCTCATCACCATTCGAGACATCGAGCAGGCCGAGCAGAACCCGAATGCCGCCAAAGATGAACATGGTCGTCTCCTTGTTGGTGCTGCGGTCGGTACGGGCCCTGACCGAGAAGAACGCGTTGCTGCGCTCGTGAATGCAGGGTGCGACATGGTTGTCATCGATACGGCTCACGGCCACTCCGCTGGCGTGATTCGCTCGGTAGAGGCAACTCGCAAGGCCTACCCCGATTTGCAGTTGGTCGCGGGCAATGTGGCTACGGCTGCTGCTACGCGCGATCTCATTAGTGCTGGGGTGGATGCCGTGAAGGCGGGAATTGGCCCTGGCTCGATTTGCACCACGCGCATTGTTGCTGGCGTGGGAGTCCCTCAAATGACCGCGATTTCCGAATGTGCAAGGGAGGCCGAGAAGAACGACATCCCGGTCATTGCCGACGGCGGCATCAAGTACTCGGGGGATATCGCAAAGGCTATAGCCGGGGGCGCAAGCTGTGTCATGGTGGGCTCCCTCTTTGCGGGAACCGCTGAAGCCCCAGGCGAGGTCGTGCTATTCCAAGGGCGGAGCTACAAGACGTACCGAGGTATGGGCTCCATCGGCGCGATGAAGGCTGGCTCCAGCGATCGCTACTTTCAGAGTGACGCCCAGAAACTCGTGCCTGAGGGCATCGAGGGCAGGGTGCCGTACAAGGGCCCACTTGCAGACAGCGTCTTCCAGATGCTAGGCGGCCTGCGCTCCTCCATGGGCTACGTTGGCTGTGCGAATATCTCTGAGATGCGTATGAAGCCTGATTTTGTACGCTCCAGCCCCCAGGGGCTTCGCGAGAGCCACGTGCACGACGTCATAATCACCCAAGAAGCGCCGAACTACCGGGCCGAGTAGTCGTGGTCGCGAACAGGTAAGCGCTTGTCATCAGGCAACCCTGCGAGGCTTGGCGGAGTCTGTGATACTCTACAGACGCTCTGCAGGGGCGCCAATGCTGGCGCCGCCCAAAGCGGCATCGCTCTTACTTAATCGCTAGGACCCACTCCAATGATCCGAAATACACTCCTTCTCACCACACTCTTCGCAAGCTGCGCTGCCCTCGCTGGCTGCAATCTCTACTTCGAGGACAGCGACTTCGGCGAGCCTCCACAGCGCCGTGGACAATCCGAAGGCTGGGTGCCGGATTCTTGTCAGACCAACGAGCAGTGCGGCGATGGTTGCTACTGCACAGCGAATGGGACCTGCGAGGAGAGCTCGTTCTGCGAAGAATCCTACGAATGCGCCGAGGGATTTGAATGCGACTACCGGGATAGTTGTGTTCCGGGGGACGAGCCCGAGCCCGAACCGGCTGTGACTTGCCAAAGCGAAGTGGGCTGCGACGAAATCGCTCCAATTTGCCCTGCGGGAACCGCCGCGTCTATCGAAGATGGCTGCTACACTGGCGTCTGCATGGCCAAGGCCGACTGTCCCGACGGTGCTCCCTTCGAGTGCTCTGATCTCAACGCTGACGAATCGGCTTGTATTGCGGACGCGACGTGTGGGCCGGTCTATGTCGGTGTCAACTGTACCTCGACGACCGGTGCTGAGTGTACGAGCGCCGGTGCCGATTGTAGCTGCGAGTCCTTTGAATTCGACTACTGCGAATAGTTCTTATTCTAGGCGGGCGGCCTTTTCTTGGCTAGAAAAGGCCGCCCACGGCGACGTCCATGGCCGGCCTCACGGGCTTCGCTTCGACGGGCCTACTTCTTGCCATGACACAACCCGATGACATCGATGGGGATACCGTGGCCCTGCTGCTCGCCGCCGGGCTTGACGTGGGGCTCGCTGGTGGTGCTTTGACCTGGCCCTCCGTTGGATGGTGAGATTTGCCAAGCATGTAGCCCGCTGCCCCGCCGGCCGCCATGGTCGTTAGGCCAAAGAGCAGGTAGTTCTGATTAACGTCGCCATCGCCATAGCCTCCATCGATATCGATGCCAAGAGCCGGTGCTACCAGGAGACCGTTGGCGACGCCGCGATGAGGCCTGTGGAGTAGGCGCTTGCCACTGCTGGGTGAATGGGCGTATCGCGGGTTGCGTAGAGGCTCAGGCCTAGGCCCGCTGCGGTTGTCGCAGCCACGGTCACGGTGATGGGCGTGAAGGCGTCTATGCCGAGTATGTCGACTAGGGCGAAGCTGCTGTAGAAGGCGGCGGCGGTGGTAGTGATGACGAAGCTCGCTCGTCCGCCTTCCTTATCCGGAGAAGCGAGAATACTGCCTCGCTCACCGGCCCCCACCGCTATATGTGCCTTGCTCGTCTTCAGTCGCCGAGCAAATTCGGCCATCGCGATTGCGGCGCCACTAAGTTCCGAATTTCTCGAATTCTCGGCAATGTCATCGAAGAGGCGAATGGCCTCGGAAAAGCGATTTGCCAAGAGAGCCGCGTTGGCCTCTTCGAATGCCGCTTGCATCGCGGGGGTAGCCGAGGTGTCGGATCTAGCCTCTTCGTCAATCGCGATGGGCTCTTTGGGCTGCGGTGGCGCGTTGCCTGGTTGGGCAAGAGCGCTCTGCGCTGCAAAGAGGGTGATGGTGATGAGGGCGGCTAGCGCGAGTCGCAGCATTCACTCACCATATCGCGACACGCCAGATGGCCAAGAGTGCACAAAGGTGCAAAGACCGGCAAAGGACGGGCGCTCATCCCTCAGTGCTTGGCTTGCCGTAGAAGCGCACTAGGGCCCCTAGAGCTAGCATGCCCAGAGGCAGGGTGATCAGCGGTGAGACGCCGAACCCTGCTGGTATGTAGCCGATGAGGATGGCTGCTCCGCCGCAGACCAGTGCATACGGCGCTTGCGTCCGAACGTGATCTATATGATCCGAGGCGCAGGACATCGAGGACATGATGGTGGTGTCAGAGATAGGCGAACAGTGATCGCCGAAAACCGCGCCTCCAAGCACCGAACTCAGTGTTGCAAGGCGAATGCTCTCACCAACTACGGGGTCGAGACCACTGGTATCACCCGTCGCGGCCCATGCCATGGGGCCGGCAATTGGAATGACGATAGCCATTGTCGAGAAGGAAGAACCTGTGGCTAGAGCGATGACCGCGCAGAGCACGAAGGTCATGGCGGGGATCCACTGAGGGCTGGGTGAGAATTGGGAAATCACCCAGGGGCCGGTTTGCAGATAGTCCTTGCAGATTTCGCCAATCGTCCATGCAAGAACGAGAATTAGTACCGCGATGACCATGGCTTTGCACCCAGTTACCCAGGCGTCCACGGTCTCGCTAATGTTCAAGTTGCGCTTGGCTACCGCGTAGACGGCGGCCACCATGCTGCCACCGAAAGCGGCCCACAAGAGCACGGCGTATGAATTGGCGTTCGCGATGATTTCTCGCAAGCCAGCGCTTGCCCCGACAGCCTGCACGCCGCTGGTGTAGAGGCCTATGGCCACGATCAGAATTACCGATACGATTGGAATGATAGCTAGGCTCCAGTGCGGCGTGCGACCTTCTGGGGGCTGCATCTCGGTGAGCTCCTTGTCCATCATTGGACTGGCTCCGTCGCGAAGTACTTGGCCTGCGGCCGCACGTTTCTCCGCTGTGAGCATGGGGCCAAAGTCTCGGCAGGTGACCGCAATCGCCAGAACGAAGAACATCGTAAAGAAGCTGTAGAAGCTATACGGGAGCATGTTCAGGAAGAGGTCGTAGGCCGACGAGTTAGGCCCAGCAAGGTCCTCGATGAGCCCGAGCTGATAGCCAACCCAAGTGGAGATGAGCGCCACACTGGTGATGGGAGCGGCAGTCGAGTCGACGATGTAAGCGAGCTTCTCTCGGGAGATGCTGAGTTTGTCGGTGAAGGGCCTAAGTGTATTTCCGACCAGGAGACAATTCGCGTAGTCGTCAAAAAAGACAACCAAACCTGTGAGCCAGCCCATGACCATGCCCGACCGCTTGCTCCTCGCGCGCCTCGAAAGCACTTCCACTAAGGCGTTGGTTCCACCGGATTTGGCGAGGATGCCGACCATGCCTCCGAGCGCCATCGTAAATAGGAGAATGGAGGCGTGAAATGGATCCGCCGCCGCCGCAACCAGGTGGGTGTCGAAGACTCGCAGTAGGGCGGTGAGTGGGTTGAAGCTGTAGATGAGGAGCGTGCCGATGTAAACCCCGGAGAAGAGAGCGATGAGAGCTTGGCGCGTCACCAGTGCCAGCAAGATGGCGACCAGTGGCGGCAAAATGGAAAACCACCCAGGCAGCCTGCGGACGTCGGGCTTCCATTTACCGCTGGCTGGGCCGGATGAAACGGTCATGCCGCCTTCGGCTACGAGGACGTTTTCTACGGTGACTTTCCCTTCCGAGAAGACCTCCGTCGTCGCAACCGGCTCCACCTCGCCCTGGGCGGCCGTCGACTGATATACCCCGGCTAGGTCGGCGGCCCCGCAGTAGTTGGGCGTGACCTCACCTGCGGCGTCCACGGCGGTGATTGTCAAGGAGATGGGTAGGTCCGCGACCCGGTAATTCTGGGTGCTCTCGACTTCGAAGTGATCTGCTGGCGCGCAGAGCAGCATGGCTACCGCAATTAGTATCTGCATGGCCCGGGCACCATAGAGGCAATAGGGGCAGCTCTCCTAGGATTCTGGCGCTAAACTGGCCTCCGATTTCGAGGAACTAGACCAGGGGACGAGACCTTCGCGCTTTGCTAAGGTGCGCACGCAATGTCCAGTCGCCAGACGGTCCTCATTCTCGACTTCGGGTCCCAGTACACTCAGCTCATTGCCCGCCGCATTCGCGAGCAGTCGGTGTACTCAGAGATTCATCCCTACAACATCGGCATGGATCGCATTCGCGAGCTCGCCCCCTCGGCCGTGGTTCTCTCCGGCGGGCCCTCTTCGTGTATCGAAGAAGACTCGCCGATGATCTCACCTGAAATCTACGAGTTTGGCGTGCCAGTCCTCGGCATTTGCTATGGCGCGCAGCTCACAGCGAAGCTACTCGGCGGCAAGGTCGAATCTAGCGACAAGCACGAGTACGGCCGCGCCGAAATCGCCCCACTAAAATCCGTCGACCTCTTCGACGGATTTGCAGCTGGCGAAGGCTTCGAGGTTTGGATGTCTCACGGCGATCGTGTGCACACCTTGCCCGACGGCTTTCACTTGGTTGGCAAGTCGGAGAACTCACCAGCGGCAGCCTTTGCCTGTGAGAAACGACAAATCTACTGCGTGCAGTTTCATCCCGAGGTTGCTCACACGCCGCGTGGTTCGGAGGTCATCGCAAACTTCCTCTTCAAGATCGCTGGGCTCGAGCCATCTTGGTCGATGGCATCGTTTGTCGATGAGGCTGTGGGCACAGTCCGCAAGCAAGTGGGCGACGACGGGCGCATCATATGTGGTCTCTCCGGTGGGGTTGATTCGTCGGTACTCGCCTCGCTCCTGCACAAAGCGATTGGGGATAGGCTCACCTGTATCTTTGTCGACAATGGGCTTCTGCGGGCAGGGGAGCGACAGTATGTTGAGGAGGTCTTTCGCGACCACTTCCACGTTGATCTTCGTGTCATTGATGCCGCGGATCGATTCCTTGAGAAACTTCACGGGGAGACGGATCCAGAGGCCAAGAGAAAGATCATCGGCGTTGAGTTCATCCGAATTTTCGAAGAAGAATCTCGCTCCATTGGAAACGCCAAGTGGCTTGCGCAGGGCACTCTCTATCCTGACGTTATCGAATCGGTTTCCTTCAAGGGGCCATCCGCGATTATCAAGTCGCATCACAATGTTGGGGGCTTGCCCGACGACATGGATCTCGAGCTGGTCGAGCCGTTGCGGGAACTCTTCAAGGATGAGGTTCGCGTGCTTGGCCGAGAGCTCGGTGTTCCCGAAGAAATGGTGAAGCGCCAGCCATTCCCAGGGCCGGGGCTTGCCGTACGCTGCCTGGGCGATTTGCACCGCACGCGCCTAGACACGCTTCGCGAAGCCGACAAGATCGTCGATGACGAGATTCGTGCAGCCGGGCTCTACGACGACATCTGGCAGAGCTTCGGTGTGCTCTTGCCCGTCAAGACTGTGGGCGTCATGGGTGACCAGCGTACATATGCCGAAGTCTTCGCAATCCGTGCCGTGCACTCTGTCGATGGCATGACGGCGGATTGGGTGAAGCTTCCCTATGACCTCCTCTCCACGATTTCCACCCGCGTCATCAACGAGGTGCGGGGCATCAACCGAGTGGTCTACGACATCACCTCAAAACCGCCGGGAACCATCGAATGGGAGTAGTCTGAGTGAGACGCTCCTGCTGCATGCTCGCAGTGCTGCTTTGCACAACCTTCGGGGCTAGGGCGAGCCAGGCTCAAGCTCGAGTAGATTGGCAGCGCGGCATCCTTGTTGCGAGCGCGGCGGCTCCAGCGGATTTGCGCGCGCCGAGCACCGAGCTCGCTCGGGTCAAGGCGGAGCGAGTTGCTCTCAAGCGATGTCGCGAGAAATTGCGCAAAGCCGCTGCAGCGTTGCCTACTGCATCTGGCAAGAGCGTTGCCGTCGCACTAGGCAAGCCACTGGCCGATCTGGACCTTGGCTTCATTACGCTCGTCACTGATCAGGGCAGCGATGGCTCGGTAGTCGTGCGTATGGGACTGCCCATCGACGGACTGCGCGCTAGGGTTTTTGGTCCAGATGCTCCGCTCGCGGAAGTTGTGGCCAGCGCGCCGGTATTCGTGGATGCACGGAAGACGAAGCTTGTGCCATCGGTTGGGCTGGTTGTGGAGGCAGGGGGGACCCAATACCGAGGGGCCACGCTCTTCTTCACAGAGGAAACGGTGGCTCGAGCTGATGCGAGAGTTGGAAAAGGCGCTACGCTAGTTGCTGCCAAGAAGATAAAGTCTGGAGTTCTAACCATTGACCAAGCGCACGCGGAGGAGCGATTCGCCGAGCGTCCTCTGCTCGTGGTCTTGTATTCGGAGGCGCGATGAGGAGTATTCTGTTCGTGCTGCCCTTGCTCGGGGCGCTGCTTGTCGGTGGCGCGGTAGCCGCAAATGCCGAAGCCCACAAGGCCGTTTTGCTGATGGCGGCTCAGGGCGAGGAGGGCACCGTCGTGAGCTTTGGGAGGGATGCGCAGGAGCCCGGGCCGTTGGAACGCTCGATCCGAGCCCCCTTTGAGAAGGCCGGGATTGAGTTCGTTTCTGCGAGGGATGCCGCTGTGTCGAGTATGGGGGATGCGCTGCAGGGGCTACCCCTTGGCGACGCTTCGGCGAGCTCTGTGGCTCGAGCATCGGGTGCCAGCATCGCGATCATTGTTGGCATTGTTGCAAAACACGAGGGTGGCATCCGGGCCACGTCACTCGTTGGAGAGTCTGTCAGCGCGCGTTTACGAGTCTTGGATGTATCCACGGCTCGTGCCATTTTTGACGGCAAGGGCAAGTCGGCTTCCTACGGACGCGAGTCCACGATGGCCCGCTCCCAGGCGATTGCTAGTGCGATTGCCAAGGCCACCCGAGGCATGCTCGCAAAGGTCATTCAGCGGTGGCCCAAGACTCAGGTGGCTCACGGGCAACTATCACTCATCATCACCGGTGCAGAGGGGTGGCGGTCCGTCGCCGTGATTCTTCGCTCCCTATCAGCCACCCGCGGTGTCAGCGACTTGCACGCTGTGCAGATTCAGCCGGACCGAGTGACACTCTCTCTGCGGAGCCAACAGGGAGCAGCGCAGGTTGTGGCGAGTCTGCGGCGTGCCCGTATTCACAACGGCAGCCTTTCAGTTCAGCTCTCCGGAACATCTTTGCTAGTAGGAGTTATTATGAGTACCCCATCGATTCTACCCCCCAGCCAATAATGGCTAGCACACGATCCATCGGCGCTTGTCTCGCAATTCTCCTTGGTGTTCTCTCTGCACAGGTGGTCATGCCGGCATGTGGTGGGCAGGCGAACCAAGGCAGGAAGAGCGACCGGGCAATCGTCGCTCTGCGATGTGACGTTCCCGATGCGGAAGTATGGGTAGACGGGCGCTACTTTCGCGAAGTCGCGGAACTCAAACGAGCGTTCCGACTCCGCGCGGGCGAGCATCGCATTGAGGTTCGCCACCACGACTACCATTCGATGTACTACGAACTCAGCGTGCAAGCCGGCACGCGGCACACTCTGCGTGTCGAACTTGCCAAACGGCTGCCGTAGTTCACTGTGCTTCTTCCCCGAACGAAGCGGGGCAAGATGGAGTTTGGACGAGGGAGTGAGGCGCTGCGACCTAGAGTTTCTCGCAGAACTCGACGCGACGCGGAACCTTGTAGGGGGCGAGATTGCGAGCGCAGTGGTCGATGATTTCTTCCGGCTCGATCTCTTCTTCGGCGTCGACCACGACTACGCGAGCCACCACGATGGATCCTGTGTACGGATCGCAGAGTAGCCTCGCTTGCGCCGCACGAATCGCCGGGAAGGACTCGAGGCAACCCTCGACTTCTCCGAGTGCGACACGTTTGCCCTCGATCTTGACGATATCGTCTTCTCGGCCATCGAGCGATAGACGTGAGCATCTGTCCATCTTTCCAATATCGCCGGTGTGGTACCAGCCATCGTCATCAGTAGCCCCGATAGCGAGTGCATCGACCTCGTTGGCGGCTGCGTCGATCTCTTGAAATGGACCAATGCTCAGCGGGCTGAGCGCTGGGCTGCGCACCCAAATGGCGCCAGCCTTGGTCGAGCGGGACTTGCTGCCTTTTACTTTAGAGAAGCGAACTTCGCTTCCCTCCAGAGTCTTTCCTACGGTCGCAGGGGTCTTTCCAGGCAGATCAATCGATACGACTCCGGTCTCAGTGCTGTGGTAGCAGCCCATGAGCTTGATTTCGTAGTACTTCTGCATCGCCTCGGCAACTTCAATGTCGAGTGGCGAGCTCCCACAGAGGAAACGTGGGTTCTCTGCTTTGACGGGCTTTGCCGTTGGCAGCTTGGTGAGCTCGCCGTACATCAGCGGTGTGCCTGGCATGATGTCGATCGTGTGGTCTCTAATGAGTTTTGCCAAACGCCTGGCCGAAATCTCCTCTTCGAGGAACATCGTCGCACCAGAGAGAAGAGTGGGCAGAAGGCCGAGATCAAAGCCGTACGCGTGGAAGAGCGGGACGGCGACGAGGATGCGGGATTCTTGAACAATGTCTAGGGCCTCGATTAGGCTCTTGGCAGTGTGCTCATAGTTCTCACGAGTGCGCAGAACGCCCTTGGGATCGCCATGGGAGTCTGCTGTGAAGATGACGGAGAGAGGCTTGGCTGCCAGATCCGGATTCGGTCGCTTGAAGACACTACAAGTGAGTAGAGTGCCCTGCAGTCGCCTGCGAACCTCTGGTACTTCCTCTTCGTTTTCTTCGTCATCCTTGCCAGTGGTCGCATCGGAACCACGGGGGCGGGTTACGAGCGCCCGAAGTGGGGCGGCCTGCATTATGAGCTCAAGTTCCCGCGTGCCGGTGGTTGGGTCGATGGGCACGATGGTGACCCCGAGCTTGCTGAGAGCGAGCGCTAGGATTACGAAATCGGGCACATTGCCCAGCATGAGTCCGACCCAAGCTCCCTCGGAGATGGACATGCTCTTGAATTCTTGTGCCCGCCGGTCTACACGGTGTAGGAGGCCTCGCCAGGAAAGGTAGTTATCGCGATAGACCAGGGCTTTGGCATTGCCGCGTTTTTTGGCTGTGGTCTGGAGCCAATCATAGAGCAGAGTCATTATTGGGTTGCTACCTAACTATCCAATCTTAGGGGGGGAGCGTAAGCGGCCCAAAGATACCAGCCGGCGTCGGCGCCGAACAAGGCAGCGGAGTGACACTCTTAATCCGGCTCCCTGGGATCTCCTCACGAGAATCCCTTGCGCCAAAGCCCGCTTCGGGGTAACTAGCGAGCCGCGGGGAGTCAACTGCATGGACGAAATGCATCGAGAAATCAAAGTGTTAAGGGGAGTCGTCGAGGACCATACAGAGGCCATCGACAAGACTCTCGACGCCAGTTCGCAAATCGCCAGGGCCATGGAGGTCTTGGCCCAAAGGCAGAAGAGCCGAGGGCGGGCCCAGCAACTGAACTCCTTTGTGGCCTATATGCTCTTCACTGTGCTGCTTGGCGGCGCGTTCTACGTGCTCTATCTGAGTCGGTCGGCTGCGATTACTCAGGCGCGCGACGAGGCTCTAGAGTCCGCGAAGGAGGCTCGGGCACGCGCTCGCGACCTGCAGGATTCCCAAGTGGAGCGCAAGCGGTCGGCTCGCGCTGCAGCGGAGTACTACCGACTGATACGCGAGGGGCGAAGCGGCGACGTTATCGCGGGCTACGATGCGTTGGAGGAGTTGGAGTTGTCCGAGACCGAGCGTGAGGTCTTTGTTGACGGACTTAAGAACGCGCGGGCTGAGATGGTCGAATCCGGATTCCTTGCTGGTGTCGAGGCCTTTCGGCGCAACGACTTCGAGGCGGCCACTGCCGAGCTTCGACGTGGGTTGGCTTACTCCGACGAGGGCGAGCGGATGGCCGAGATGCGCTACTACCTTGGAATCTCACTATCGAGCCAGGGGTCGCAACCCGAGGCGATTGCAGAGCTAGAAAAGGCGATTGAGGGACGTGTCGAGCAGGCGGGAATCTATGACGCGCGCTTCCACCTAGCAAATACGTTGGTGAAGGCCGGGGATATGCCCGAGGCGCGCCAGGCGTTTACAAAGTTC
The DNA here is from genome assembly GCA_024222395.1 of Myxococcales bacterium. Taxonomy (GTDB): domain Bacteria; phylum Myxococcota_A; class Polyangia; order Haliangiales; family Haliangiaceae; genus NORP324. The sequence continues at coordinate 16,606 of JAAEPE010000123.1, read as the reverse complement.
GCCACCAAGCATCCAAACCACAGGTTCGCGCAGATGGCTCGTCGCAAGGCGGTGCAGATACTCCGAGCTGCCCGTCGGAGCCAGCGCATGGCCAGGGAGTCGCCAAGGACGGCCCTGGCACCTCCGAGTATTCCCTGAGAAGTACTCTCAAGGGAATGCTGCAAAGGCTTACGTTTGCTACTCGAGTGTGAATAGCGGGCCCGAACCAAATGGGCTTGTGAATCGGTATGTGTATCCGAAACCAAATTCCAGGATGGCTCCTCCGGTGTCGAGGCCGTCGTCCTTAGCATCCATCTCAGACTCAGAAAATGCAGGGCTGTACGCCTTGATTGCAGGTGCAAAGCTAAGTACGTGCTCCCGCCCGGCACCGAGGTAGTAGTCCACTGAGGCCTGTAGCTTGAGCCCAACCACTAGCAAGACTTCCTTAGAGCTGGAATCCGGTTGCATGAAGCCAGCGTGTAGACCAACGAGTGGGCTGAAGTCGATATTCTTGGCGAGCGGATAGTGCTTGTAAATAGCACCGCCAAGGTCGTAGATGGTGAGAGGGTCGGGGACCGCATCGTCCGCTGGAGGCAGGCTGCCGGCGCCCCCGTAGACTTGGATGCCTATCTGCTGCTCGGCGCCGTACATGAAGTTCGCAAAGACGTTGAGACCGACGCCCGCAGAGTAGACAGCGTCTCCGTCACTGTCCGTGCCAACGCCCAAGTTGGCCAGCGGATTGAGCGTCAGGCCGAGCGACCACGCATAGTCCCCCGTGGGCTCCTTCGTTGCGAAGGGGTCTGGGACTGGCCAGCGTGTGTCGCCGGGATTGGCGTTGGGAGGTGTCTCCGTTGCGTTTGGAGTGGTTGCGTTGGGATCGGTGGTCGTGCCGGCGGGGTTTGGATTCGTCGGGTCGGGAGCATTCGGGGCCGTCGTTGGCCCTGCTGGGGGCGGATCCGCGGGGGCTGGTAGCTTGGCTCGGAGTGCCGTCAGCACCGTATTGGTCTTCTTCATTAGCGCTGGGTCGGCGCCGTTGGGTTCCACTTGCTCGCAAGCGGCAACGGCCTCTTCGAAGCGCTCTAGGTAGTTAAGTGAGAAGCAGATGTTGAAATAGAAGCGCCCTTCGGCGCTGAGCTCTGCGGCCTGCTTGAATCGCCGGTAGGCCTCAAGGTAGCGGCGCTCCTTGAATAGGGCTTTGCCTGCATCGTTATGGGCATCAGCTTCTGCGGCGGGTTGGGCCGAGCTGAGGTTCGGTGATGCGGAGAGCACACCCAGAGCACAGAGGGTGGAAAGCAGAGTTAAGCTGAGTTGTTTCTTCATCAAGATTCTCGCTGGCTTGCGGATCTATCCTATCAAAGAACCGAGCGAGGGCCTGTGAGCTATGCGGTCCTTGACTGGCGACGAGGACCAGAGATGGCGACTAGAACTGTGAGTCGAGTACCAGGCGAGCCGCGGTGTGCGCTTTGAGGTGCCACTTTGCAGGGTTGCCCAACAAAACCGAGATCGCAACCTTGGGTTCATCGACCGGAGCGAAGCCCACGAACCATGAGTAGCCCAGATAGTCGGGGTCCGTACGGCTCAGGCTCCCTGTCTTGCCCGCAACGGTGGTGCCACTCATGTAAGGCTTGCCGCGGCGATCGTGAAAGGCTTTCTTGGCAGTCCCGTATCGGGTGGTCGCGCTCATCATATTGGCGACGGACTTGGCGAGCTTCTCCTCAAGAACTCGCTCGGGCACCTTAGCCACCACTGGGATGGTTCGATGTTGTTCTCGAACCTCCGCCACGATGCGGGGGGTGACTGCCATACCACCAGAGGCGATGGTGTTGGCGATGAGAGCACCGCTGAGAGCTGATAGCTCACTCTGCCAGAAACCAGCTGCGACCCGCGCGAAGGCGAGCGGTTCGCTCGGCAAATTGACAGTCGGCGCCCCAGCCTTCAGTGCGAACTGTGGCGCGCGCCCAAAACCAAATGCCTTTGCAGCCTTTGCCAGTTCCTTGCGACCAAGAAACTTGGTGACCAATTTGGCGATGAGCGCATTTTGTGAGTTGGCTAGTGCGTATTCGAGGTTGTTGCAGGCGCCGTCTGCACGTTTGCTGTCAATGAGATTGCTAGCTTCAACTGAGCGCAGTCCCCCGTGGTAGCAGACCTCCTTCTTTGGAGAGAGGCCGTTGGCGAGGAGAGACGACGCTGTCACAATCTTGAAGACAGACGCAGCAGGGGCCCAGACCGAAACACCGAGGCTGGCATCGCCCTTAACAGCGCTATTCTGGTACCGACCAGCGGCGAGCGCAAGGATCTTGCCGTCAGGCTGCATGACAACAATTGATGCTTGCGGCGCCTTGGCCTGACTCAGCACCTTCTCTGCTGCTGCCTGCCATTTCGGATCGAGGGTGAGTACCGCAAGACTCCCATCCGGCAGCGTGGTCTCGAAGTGGTCGTCGACCAATCGCCGTTTGTCCAGGTCTACTTGCCCCCGCAATGAGACATCTCCGACGAGCAAATCCTTGCGGGGTTCGGGGGCAGGTTTGACCTTGGGCTTGGCGCGCCGCTTTGCTGTGGGGATGTGTGCCGATGGGGCGCCTCCGTCAGCGTCAGATTTCAATCCGACGAAGAGGGCGAGCACGGCACCGACGGCAAGCAGCGAGTTGCGAGCAGATCTGGACAGACGAAACATAGGAGTGGGCGGGCAAGCATTGTCCCGCAGAGCCCAGTGAGTTGCAAAAAAGGTGCATACTGCGCAAGCTCAAGATGAACGGAAGAAGACTATGGATGCGCCTGCGATCGAGGCTGACAGCCGGGGCGATTGTGTTCCTTGCTACAGCCTGCGGTGGTAAGACGACTCGTACTAAGGTGACTGCGGCGAATGTGGCGCTTGGTGACTGTGCCGATCCAGAGCGCTCTGGGGTGCTTTCGGCAAGCCCCTCGCTTCGCAACGCCCACCGGGATCTCAACGGGGATGGCCAAGTCGAAAAGGTCTTTGCGGACCGGAATTTGTGTGCTTCCGGCAACTGCTCCTGGAATCTCTTCACGCGGATTGACGAGTGTTCACGGTATATCGGTACGGTCTCGGGTGCATCCCTCGAAATCGGTCGATCCCAGGGGGAAGGGGGCTTTTCTCCGATTCGAGCCTGGTGGCGGTTGCCTAAAGGGGAGCGGCACCTCGTTCACAACTACCATTTTCGGAACGGTGCCTACCAACTCGAAGACGTGCTGCTATGTCGGCAAGAGGGAGACGATAGGCTCTTGTGTGCATCCGAAGAGCCCCATGTCGTGCAGGATCGCTAGGTGCTTCGCGCCTAGAATTGCTCGTGCCCTAGGATATTGCCGGCTCTTCTAGTATTCTCGACAGTGATTCGTTTTGAGTAACTCTGGTGTGGAAAATAAGACGGTTATAACCGTCATGTCAAGTACTACAGACCGTGCGACCACGCGAGATGCATGCCTTGTGGTCATCTATGGCCTAGATTTGGGCAAGAAGTACAACGTCGACAAGAAGAACGTTTGCATCGGTCGCTCTTCGAGTGCGGACGTGCAAATCGACCAAGAGTCCGTTTCCCGCAATCACTGCAAATTGATCAATACGGGGCAAACCGTTCTCCTGCGAGACTTTGGGTCGACGAATGGCACCTACGTGAACGACGAGCTTGTCGACGAGTACGTGCTGCGCGACGGGGATTTCATCAAAGTCGGTCGATGTATCTTCAAGTTCCTGGTCGGCACCAACATCGAGAACGCGTATCACGAAGAGATTTATCGCCTCACCACTGTCGATGGACTGACTCAAATCTTCAACAAACGCTACTTTGTCGAGACGCTGGAGCGCGAGATTGGACGAGCGCAGCGATACCGCCGTCAGCTTTCGCTGATCATGTTCGATATCGACCATTTCAAAGGGATCAACGATACCCACGGTCACCTCGCAGGCGATCACATCCTCCGGCAACTCGCGGCGACCGTGAAGACTCGTATCCGACGGGAGGATATTCTAGCCCGCTACGGTGGTGAGGAGTTCGCGATCGTCTTGCCAGAAATTGATAGCGCCAACGCCGTTGTCTTTGCGGAGAAGGTGCGTGTCCTGCTGGAGCGTACGGCTTTCGAGTTCGAGGGCGTGCGGATACCGCTTACAGTATCGATAGGCGTCGCATGTCTCACGCCGGAGCTTCAAGCCCCCGACGAGCTCGTCAAATTGGCAGATGAAAAACTCTACATCGCTAAAGAGCGGGGCCGAAATCAAGTTGTCGGGTAGTGCGCAGTAAATGGACAAGAACGATGGAGCGCCACCGGCGGAAGTTGGAGCTGGCGCAAAAATTGTGCTGGTCCATCAGGATCCGGAATCACAAGAGGTGCTTGAGCTCTTGCGGGCTTTGGAACAAAGGGACTACCACTGCGCGGTCTTCTCCTGTTGCGAGCTGGCACTCGAGCAGTGCGAGCCCTCGCTTCTCGGCGCTGCGATTGTGAGTTTGGACTTGCCAGCCCCTGGCGCTACAGATTTTGCGAGGCGCCTAAGAGAGCTGGCCGGAGACGCGTTTCTGCCGATCGTCGTTGTCGGCGGTGAGGAACGCATCCGCGACGAAATACAGTGCTTTGCCGGCGCTTGCGACGACTTCATGGCGACGCCAATTTCGACGCCAGAGTTCTTGGTTCGTATCGCTACACTCATCGAGCGCCAGCGAGTCCATGCAGACTTGGTTAACGTCAATGCAGAGCTCGGGCGTGAACAAGAGAGGCGAAGGGCCCTTGCCGCCCTGATCGTGCACGACTTGCGCAATCCGCTGTCGGCGATTGTCGGCAACGTGCAGTTGCTCGAAGAAGTGCTCTCGGACGCCGAAGATACGATGATTGGCCAGTGTCTGGATGACCTCGAACAGCTGAGCACGAGAACGCTGAGCATGGTCGCCGGGCTATTGGATGTCGAAGAGTTCGAGGGCGGCACTTTGCAGGCTACGCGTGAGAGCGTCGATGTCTACGGCCTGGTTGCGCGTATGCCGAGTTTCTACAAGACGGCAACGGAAGCGCGATATCTACATATGCACGTGCGCTGCCCTGAGACAGTGCATGCCAGCTTCGATCGGCAGCTCATCGCGCGTATTCTTGAGAACCTCCTCGACAATGCGGTTCGATACGCACCCCGCTGTGGCAAGGTTGTGCTGAGCGTCTTGGCAGAGGGGCGAGACCTCATCTTCGAAGTTGGGAACGACGGTCCAGCGATTCCCACAGTAGAGCGAGGGCGTATGTTCGAGCGCTACTATCGACTTGAAGGTCGGCGCAAAGGTACTCGCTCCAATCGTGGCCTAGGCTTGTATTTCTGTCGGCTTGCCGCCGATGCTCATTCAGGCACAATAACGGTTGCCGAACGGCGTGAACTACCGGCGTGCTTCGTGCTTCGATTGCCCGACTGCATCGTCGATGAGACATCGCAGAGCGATAGCACTGAAGTTGCCGCCCCTCCTCCAGGCTAGCGCGCGCCGCCTTGGAGGAGTTGGAGACTCTTTCGAGGGATTCCGCCTCTCAGTGGTGCCAGGCCTGACTTCAGCAAAGAGGAACTCGGGCAGCGACGAAGACCGGCCTCATATGTCGCCACCGCATCTTCAAGCCGCCCGACGGAGTTCAGAATCATCGCTTTCTCACAGTAGAGGTCTTCGAGCAGCCAGGCGTCGTCGGTCCGCAAGAAGCGGAAGCAGCGATTGATGGTCTTGAGTGCTTCGGAGTGACGTTCGAGATCCGATAGCACCGCAGCTCTCCAGTACAGCACCTCGGAAGAGGTTGGATTGGAACGCAGTGCCATTTCGACCGCAGCGAGTGCAGCTGTGTCATCGCCGAGCGTCGAGTGAACCTGGCATTTGAGAATCCAGGCTGTGCAAGAGTCCGGACGCCAAGCAAGGGCCTGAGAGACCAGTGCGTTGGCGCTGAGGGCCTCGTCGCTATCACACTCTCCTGCGAGCAAGGCTCGCGCCTTGTCGAGTGTTGACTCAAACTGCGCTGCGCTCTGGTCAAGGGGGTCCATGGCTCGTCTCTCCGGCTATTCCACCAATGATGCTAGCTGGAATGTCTGGTTCGCGCTAGAGCCTATGAGCCAGGTGGCTAAGTGGTTGAATTCAAGATTTGCTGTATCATTTCAGCGATGTGCAGGCGGATTCTCTGAGCCTCTTGAGCCACCTGGACCCGTTCTTCCCACTCTGTTTCGGCCAGTTGTTCACTGAGATCAATGGGTTTGCCGATTTGGATCGTCCACGGACCCGGAGTCGGAAAAAGTGCAAGGCGAGCAGCTGCGTGAACACGATTCGCAACGCCCTCTGGAAGCCACTTGACGGGTTTGGGCACGATAGCCACCGGTATCAAGGGGGCAATTGTACGCAGTGCGAGGCGAATGAAGCCGCCGCGACCAAAGCGCTGGAGTTTTTCAGGAGAGGTCCGCTTTTTGAGTAGGGCTCGGCGACCCTCAGGGAAGACCGCGATGAGCGAGCCGTTCTCTAGTAGTCGCGTGGCGTTTTCCTGACACGCCCGCACAGCACCAAGCTTCCGCAAGGCGACTCCCAAGAAGGCTTGTCGAGCCAAGCGGTCTTCCAGCAGTGGGCGGACCCGGAGCTTGAGCGGGTGTTCCGTTCGAATGCCGTGCATGAGCATCGTGGCATCGTAGGGCAGGGTCCCCGTGTGATTGCATACGAGGATTGCGCCTCCATCGGTGGGAAGGTTCTCAAGACCCTGTAGTTTTACGCTGAGCCAGTCTTGGTAGAGGAAGTCGAGAACTGGTCTTGCGACTTCACCGTAGCTTGGATCGCGGCCGAACTCATCCACTGCGAGAGACCTGGAGCGCAGGGCGAAGTGCCGATAGCCAGCGAGCAGCGCTGCGCCGGGCAGGATGCGCTTGGTCTCGACGGGAAATGCGGGCGACATTGTCGAGCGGACGCGTCGCTGAAGTTCTCGCAAGACTCGAGCCTGCGCAACCGGATCTGGGAGGTGAGAGGGAATGGTCTGTCCGTATTGGCCCGGAGGTAGTGCAGCCTCGGCACCAAGGAAGTAACTATCGTCGCTGCCAGCCCACGGGCCTTGGCTCTCGCTCGCTCGAGTATCGCTCGAGTCAGACGGCTTGTTGTGCTTGGAGTTGGGCATCAATTCATCCAGGTTGCTGATTGGGCTGTAGGTCGCCCCGCGGGTGCGGGACGGTCGATCGGCATTCCGAGAAACTCTGCGAGGGTCTGGCGAATGTCGTACTTGGCTTCAAATCCCAACTCCACACGAGCCTTGCCTTCGTCGGCGACGCAGCTGTACTGAAGATGCTCGACCATGGTGCTAGGAACTTCACTTAGCTTGGTTGCCCACATTGCCTTGCCGACCGCTCTGGCGATGGGCAAGGGTAGTGGTAGTGGCAACCTTCCGAGCAGAGCCAAGAGCGTGGTGTAGGGTAAGATGTCTTTACCCACGATATTAAAGACGCCTCGAGCACTCTTGCGAATCGCGAGCAAGATGGCGCGAATAGCATCGTCTTCATGCACACACTGCATCAGTGGGTCGTATCCAGCGAGGGTTGGCGCAACGGGTCTAGAGAGAAAACGGGTGAAGATGTTGTCGGAATTGGGACCGAGTACTTTGGCGAAACGCAGCGAGCATACGTCTATGCTTGGATGGCTGCGGGCGAAGCGCAGCACCTGTTCTTCGGCGCGTATGCGATCGTTGACGAATCGCGACTTCGTGACTTCGCCGAGCCTGGCGTCTTCACGGAGATACGTCGGCTGATCGGGTTTGGCGCCGTAGACAAGCGTGGTCGAGAGAAGCACGAGGCGCTGTGGCGGATTGCGAGCACAGGCATCGAGTACATGCATCGTGCCGACATCCTCGAGTTCGTGGGCCCACCCGCCGTCGTGGGTGGGAGTACTGAGAAAGGCACCATGGACAAACGTGTCTGGGGAGTATTCGTCGAGAACATCGGCGATGCGCATGCCAGCACCGGGTTGGCTCAGGTCGAGACGGACGAATTGCACCTTGTCGCTAATGACATCGGGCTTTGCCACATCCAAGGCTATGAGGCGCTCGATCCTTGGGTCGTCACTGAGCTGACGGAGTGTCTCGACGCCAAGGTCGGTACAGGCTCCGGTAACGGCGACCACGGTTGGGTAGGGCTTAGGTGCGTCGCTCATTACACACCGAAGCTAGCTCCAAGACCTTGGGTGCGCAAGGTAATACGCGCCGGTGAATGAGGGTCGCTCTGACTTCGTCGAGAGAACCTAGTAGGGGTAGTCGTGGTAGTCCCAGCCGAAGCGACGAACCTCGGTATTGGCGTCGTCCTGAGCTGGCTTGCCGACGAGTGTGACATCCCCAACACCGTAGCTATAGGTTTCCCCGATGAATTCCACCCGGCCGTCGCCGTTGATATCAATGGCTTCGATGACTTCGAAGTCGCTTCCAAGAGATCCAACCAGGGGCAGATCCTGAAAGTGGGGGCTGAGGGCTTAGAGCACAGCGACTTTACACAGCGTGAACGGAAAGGGATCGTGGGACTGTAACTACGGGTAGGGAACTTTGGTTGCGTGGAAATGCGGGGTATCCGGAATTTTGCAAAACCACCCGGCAACGACCGGAGAAAGATACCCCGCGAAATGAATAGTGTGTAGCTCTGACTGTGCCAGCGGCTTCGTAGTGATTCCATGGGCCTAGAAAGGCACTGGTGCGCAGAACGAAGCACGTCGAGGCAACGCCGCTAGAAATTGGGCCAATCTCACCGTTGCACACCAGGATGCGGCTCCTCGTAGGAGCCTGCGAGGCTGAGAGTGTCATGGTCAGAGTTACACCCAATGAATAGTGCCGAGATTTCAAGTGAAGCGTGGATGGCGTCGGCACAAAAAGCGTGGATATCGGCGCAAGGAGCCATGAACCATGCAGGTAGCTGCGACAGTCGGTCTAGCCTGTGCTCAACATCCTTCATTGCTTGCTTGGATAGACTGACGCCCAATTGGTAGGTTTTGGTAGCGAGTCGCAGGAAGGCACAAAGTGGCGCGTCGAAGAAGACGACCACAAAGAGAGTACGCATCCCCTCTCAGCGCAACAATTCGACGAGGTCTGGGAGAAGGTCGATTCCACCGGTTGGCGCCACCTAGAGGAAGACTGCAACAACAATGCGGCAGCTCCAAAGGAGCGTGATTGCCCCAAAGTCTACGCTGCGGGCGCTTTCAATGTCTGTGGACCTCGCACTGTGCGGGGCCTTGGTAGATGTGGATAGAGTTTCACGCTAGGTATCCGCAGTAACGCAGCGAGCACCGCGCATCTTTTTGGGATCGAAGGCGTCGACCTCCGCGACACATCTCCTGGCAAGAGAAGAACTATGTCCTTGGAACAGACACTAGAGGAGCATATCAACCGCGCTCTACAGTTGCTCTGGCTGCCAGCTGTTGGTGCGAGCCCCAGCGACGCCATACATGATGTCCCCCCAAGTCGAGCTCTTCATGTCTTCTGCTATCTCGATCCAGCTCTTGGCGTCATTCGAAGAACCTTCTTGGATGGACACCATGCTGCGCATCAAGCTGCCCAGAAGGACGCGCACGGTCGGTGGAGATCCGCTGGGGTAGGAGGACTTGCCAGTCGCCACGATGTCGGCCAGGGCAAATCCAGAGGGGTCCTCTTGCGTTGCCTTGGCTCGGAAGACCTGTCGTGTGTAGTAGGCGTAGGACTGGCACGAGTGCACCATGACGACTTGATACTGATCAGTGAAACTCTCAGGCTCGTCCAAGAGGTGCTTGGTGCCGTATGACGAGTGACCGTTGTAGTGAATCAGCGAATACTCGCCGAGTCGCGCGCGGAAATCGGAGTCGAAGTCCCAGGATGCTTCCGTCGGGTCATAGAGGTCGACGGTGAGTTGGACGTCGCCTTGTTTCCAGATGTAGCGCCAGTAGCTTCCGTCGTCTGACGTCACCCCCTGGAGACCAAGCTCATTTTCGAGCATGTTCTTGTGAACGTTGAAGCGTGACTTGGGGTCGTCGTCGCCTCGGTTTGGTACCAGCGCTGCGGAGAAGCCAATATTGCCACTACCGAGATCCTGCATCAGCTTGTCGTACTCGGGATACACGGTTGGTCGGTTGAAGACTTCAGTAATCTCCACCTTGGCCTCGGCCAGTCCGATGTTGCAGCCTTCTTTGTCGGGCGCGAAGTAGTAGTGGAAGTTGTAGGCCGCCGCAGAGTGGCCATCATCAGCTTCAGAACAGGCCTCAATTTCGTCGTAATCAAATGAACCTGGCGCCAGAGGCACCAGAGCGGTGAACTCGAGGGGAGCAATGTCTGCTAGCTCGGGCAAGTCACCGTGAAAGCGCCCCAGCATGTCGACAGTGGCTTCGTATTCGATGGTAACCAGATCGCCATCGGCAACCACATTGATGACGTTCACTTCACCCGCAAGCTGATTAAAACGCCAACGTTGGGCTTCCGCTGCGTTCTTGATGAACTTGAGCTGGTTGTCCACGAGGTCAGCCTGCAGCTTTTCATCGGTTGCCAACTCACTCCATTCCCCCCAAGCTTCTTGTTGGGCTTGTGCGCGAATGACCGTGTTGACTTCGAACGTATCCGCACCAATCCAGCCACTATCGGACTTGTCGTCTGGGTTTACGACGGACTCTCCGTGATTAGTGCAAGCCGTGAGGCTAGCCAGGAGAAGAGAGGAAGACAGCGCCAGGTAGCGCGAGAATTGGGAGATGGGAGGGGCAGGCATGTTGCAGACCCAGACTGCAAAGACCATGCCTCCAAGGAACAGTCGCACTTGCAGTGATTTCACCACCAACTAGCTGATCTCTAGGCAACTATCAGGCAGAGGTCAACTGCTTCTTCGTAATGATTTTAGGTGTTTGAGATGAACAGGGCCTGGCGATGGTGGCCCTAGACGATGGCAGCATCCTTAGCCTGGGAAAGACAGGTGCGCAGCGCTACCGCACACTCGAGGGCCAAACGATTGCGCTCGACGCCGAAGAGCTGGCTGGCAGGGAAGGGCAATCAGCCATCAAGCTTCGCGATGGAAGCGTTCTCGTGGTGGGTGGCCGACTGGGCAATGGGGAGGCCGCACCCTCGCTTGTCTTCAGGTCAGCACTGCTTCGCATCCCGCGAATTCAGTGAGGGACTTAGCGCCCGCACGCCGGAGCGTGTCGAATTCGTCCAAGGCGACGACTGCGCCTATCTCACCGTCGAGTTGGGAGAGAAACCCGAGTTTCTCCTCCTCGCCGGTTCAAAACCCGAGGTCGCGACCATGCAAGCAAGTGCAGCGGTCTCGTTAAATACCTCCCTCCAGATCTACTTCGGTTGGAAGTCGAGGTCAGAGTATTTCTTAGTCCATATTGGGCCAGTGGGCGCTCCTGAAATGCCGCGATTCAGGGCCGAAGATGGGGGCACTGTGATGGATGGGTGCGAGGGCGAGACGATTCCGCTGGCGGCGCTTGCAGACAGTACGGGCGTCCATGATATTGAGTTGCGGGTAACCGGGGCGCGACTGGCTCTCGATATAGATGGGTTCGAAGTTCTTGACTGCTCCTTCTATGAGCAACCGCAGGTGGCCTCTTCGGTATCGACGCGGCCTCGGCTGGGGGCGGCTCGATGCGCCTTGACATCATTTCGCTTTCACGCTGAAGTCGACTTTAATCGCGGGCAGCCCTAGCTCACGCATGAGCCCCTCGAACGACTCAATGGAACAACTCTGAATGGCTTTGTGACCACCGCTTGCGGAGAGGGCACCCTCGGGTTTCATTTCGAGACGCACCTCGCCAGTTGGAAGGCGCTTCTTCTCCGCGAGCGCCTGGTAGCAGCGCAGTGCGGAAGGTATCTTCGCCTCTAGCGATGTCGGAACTACCGAAACAGCTGCGGCAGCACGTCGCGTGATACGCTCGCGAAGCGCCTTGCCGCTCCGTGGCTTGGGCGCCTTCTGCGCGATGGCGATCTTTGGGAAGAGGGGGGCCCCGTCTGCGCCATAGCGGACGGCGTTTGCGGCCATGACGAAGGCGCCGACGCTAAGACCCTCCGCAGCAACTAACACCAGGCCTTGTTCGTCGGGAAAGGCTCTGCGCAGGCCGCGCAGAGCAGCGCGCAGGCCTTGCGCGGGGGAAGTATCCTTGTCGTTGGCCGCGAACGATGCAATTTCCCCCAAGGGGGAGAGCAGGGACCAGCGACGTGGCGCAATCACGAGGTGCAGGCTCAGCTGCGAGTGGCGTCGGTTCCACTCGGTGGCCTTGGCCTCGGATGTACTGTCGCGAAGTGTCCTCTCGCCCACGCGCATGGCGCCGAGGGATATAGGTAACTCTCCTGCTCGCCATGCTTGGTGCTCATCTACGCTTGTGTACCAGTAGTCGCCTTTCGGGGCCCGCAGGCGTTGGCGAATCGCAACTAGGAGGGAGAGGACGTCAACATCGGTTCCCGCGAAGGCGACTGCAGCACTGAGAATACCGGAGGCGGGCGCGTCCGCCGCCAATGCGAGAGCAATGCGGTGCCTTCCGTCGGCAGTAGCCGCAGCCTTCGCCCCTTCCATACTCGTTGTGCCTGGAATGTACAGCGGGTAGTCGTCGTAGGGGGCGACTCGCGAGGCTGGAGGCAGGCGAAGCGCCAGGGGGTCGAGTGAGGAGAAGTGCACAGCGGAGCCGGAGAAGTCCTCGAGCCACCTACTCTGAATCTCGAGGGCCCCGCGAAGCCTGCCAGGGGACTGGACTCGCAGCGTCGCTTGCATCTGCCCCAAGAGTCGTTCGAGCTCTGGGGGCGGTGGGCGAAGTGCTGATCGCTTGGAAAAGTAGGGTTCCGGGTCTGCGTCAAAGAGTGGGTAGAGGCAATGCGAGATGGCAATTCGTCGTCCTTGACGTGAAAGAGCTTGGGCGTCGGTCAGGGCGCTGCGGCAATAGCCAAAAAGTCGAAGACTGGCGCTTGCAGTTAAGGGGGCATCGGCAACTCGCACCCGCTTGAGCTCTTGCATCGCCTGGAATGCCTGGGAGCGCGCAGTGGGCCCGGACGCGTCGTATCCAGCGATGACCCGGAGCTTCTGAGCGAGGCCATGCTGTCGATCCAATTCTAGGGTCCGGTCGGTCTCGAGTATGAGTAGCTCCGCTATGGCCTGGGTTGCAACAGGGCCCGTCATTGCAGCCTTTGGTCGCCCCGAGATCTCGGCCAAGAAATCACGACTCTGCACATCGCGCCCAAAGCGAGCAGAGTCAAAAAGCTCCAGAAGGTAGTGAGCGCGTAGCCAAGACGCCTCCACGTGGCCCCTATCACTCAAATCCATCAAGCTGCGCATAGCCTCTTGGCTCTTGGGGCCCGGAGGAATCGTGAGCCGGAGCCTCACGTCGTCGGTGACTTCGAGTGATTCAGGTGTGGGTGCCTCGGGCGCAATCCGCGGAGACGAGCCACAGGCGCCAATAGTTGCGAGCAGCGCCCACAGTCGAAAGAGTCGAAAAGCCGGCATGGCCGAAACATAGCCGAGTACCGGATGGCCGAGGAGCCCGAGCCTGGAATTGTGCGAAGATTGCGCATGCCATGGCGATACGGCGCGGGCTTCTCTGCAGCACTCCTTCTGCTGCTCTCTGCGCGCACGTCCCAGGCCTACGAGTTCGAGGTCAAGGCGCAGACCGTTGGCCAGGGAGCGACTCTCCGCACTCTTGGGCTTGGAGCAAATAGCTCAGTGCTACGCAGGCGACGGCTCACCCAATCCCTTCAGCTCAGTATCTGGGATTTGGCAGGAACACGGGACGCGTTTGCTCGCTGGCAGCCTCAGGGCCCCAAGGGGCCGCGCTACTACTTCGCGAGCTACTTGCGCCTCGACCATGAGCAGGGGAGCTGGGCGAGCGGGCAACTCCTTCTCGACGGGCGTCTGGTCGACGTCATCGACGCCATCCCCGAGCTTGAGCGCACGTCTCTCCAACTCGACATTCTCTATGGCTACTTTGGTGCCGAGGGGCTTGCCGGCGGCCGCATCGATGTATTCGCAGGGCGCCAGATGGACGTGCAGACGCTGGACTGGTTCAGCATGGACGGAATCAAGATTCGCGCTCATCTGCCAGCGTCACTGCAGGTCGAGGCATTTGCGGGACTCAGGGTTCGCGACAACTCCTTTGGCGCCACCGATGCATTCTCCCCCGATGGCACGTCATCCGCGTTCTGCGAAGAGTTCGTAGAGGGCGAGAGTTATGGCAGCGGAGGCTGGCGCCCGATTGACGGGTTGCCTATAACGATGGGCAATCGCTTCACCAGTGATGCGGAACTCTGCCCGCAACGAGATGAGGCTATGCCCACCCTGGGCTTCGCAGTAGCCACGGAGCACTTGCGCAAGTTCACCGGGCGCCTTAGCTATCGGCGATCGCACTCTAGTAGCCCCGGCATCCTCGGAGAGGTTGACCGGCTAGATAACCCCGACCTCGGATACTATCCTTTCGAGAGTGAGATCGCGGATAGTGGGGTCAACGAGGAGCGACTTGCACTCTCGCTGCGTGGGCATCTGAGCCCAGGCGGGAGCCTTCGCCTCACCCCCTATGCGGCCGTTCGCTACAGTGTGCTTCACGGACTCATCGACGAGGCGCACCTCGGCACAAAGTTCGTTCGCAATGCTCATAGTCTCGAGCCCGAGGTCTTCTATTCGGCGCCGACATTCGACGGGAACTCAATCTTCAATATCTTCTCCAGTGAGCCGTATAACGATGCTCGCATCACCTGGCGGTTTTCCCCGAAGACTCACGTATGGTCGAGCTACCTGCGCGGCTGGGGGCGTCGCTATCACAGTGAAGATGCGCAGCAGGCAGTGGATGCGGTGGGCCTGGGGGCCAATACGTATTCTGGCGGCGGGCAGGGGGGGCTTCGCCGAAGGTCGGGGGGCTGGGAAGTGCGCGTCGACGCATTTGCTGAAGCGGGTTACGGAGGGCGCAGGGCTGGCGCTCTGCTCGCGGGCGGCTTCGAGGTGTCGAGGGATTTGGCGCTTCACGGAAGGTTCTCGCTGGTTCACCTTGGGGAAGGCAGCCCGGGGACTCTGGAGGGCACAGCCGGTGGCCTCCAGGCTGGCGTCCGTTATCGCCTGAATCGAGGCATTGCCACAAGTCTCGTAGTTGAGGAAACTTCCAACGCCTTCGACTCGTTCGCGCTGGCGGCCGTCGCCCTTGTCGACTTAGCCTTTCAGCCGAAGACCTGATGCCCATCTCACGCAATACCGCTATCGCCATTATTGCTGTCCTCGGGGCCTTGCTCGTCTTTCGCATCGCTACTGCTGATGAGCGGCCGTCGCGCATCATCTATCCCGAACAGCGACTTCCTCTCCGCTTCTCCCACGCTCAGCACATGGGAACTGTGAAGATGTCCTGCGAGACGTGCCATACGGGAATACGGACTTCCGCTTCGAGTCTCGATAACAATCTGCCCCAAGAAGCGGATTGCGTCTCGTGTCATGCAATCGATCGCACGAAGCCTGAAAAGACAACGGCTGGGCCTGCCGCCGCCTGCGTTCGTTGCCACCCAAGTTACGACGCTAGCCAGGGCCGAATCGAGCGGGTGCTCTTGCCTATCCCCAATCTCAAATTCAGCCATCAAGGGCACCTTGCTCGAGGAGACTCCTGCGAGACCTGCCACGGGGACTTTTCTGCAGTAGAAGAAGCAAGCGCTGAGCATCTGCCTTCTATGCGCACGTGCCAGGGGTGTCACGACGGCAAGAAGGCGAACGATGTGTGTACAACGTGCCACTTGGCACAAGCGGGCTTGCTTATGCAAAGTGAGTTTCCAGGGGTAGGCACCCTATCGCCCAGCGGGAGCTTGCGAGGCGCCAGACACGACATGGAATTTCGCACCTCACACAAATATGCTGCTCAGAATGATTCTGAGTTTTGTGCCTCTTGTCACCGCAAGGACTTCTGCCAGGACTGTCACAACGGCATTCAGAAGCCGATGGATTTCCACGCTGGCGACTACGTCCGCATACACTCCATGGACGCAAGGCGCAACTCCCCCGACTGCAGCAGCTGCCACCGACTTCAGACATTCTGCCAGGGCTGCCACAGCCGCATGGGCGTCGCCGACGATGAGAAGGGCGGCCAGTTTCGTGGCACAGGCGCCTACCATCCCGAGGGGTGGAATGGCGGAGGCCTGGCTGGGCGTAGCGCAAACCACCATGCATTTGAGGCACAGCGAAACATCAAGCAGTGCGCATCCTGCCATCGCGAGCATTTCTGCATCTCGTGTCACTCTGCTGAGACGGGCGGGATACGAGCAAATCCTCATCCGCGGGACTGGCGAGGCAGTCGTCGTTGCAGAGCACTAGTCAAACGCAGCAGGCGAATGTGCTTGCGCTGCCATGTCGATCCTGCAATCGGCTGCTAGCTAGTGCCGGCCGATAGAGCACCATTGGGCGATTAGAGCCTGAATTGGGCTCTTTTGAGCCTTTTTGCCTTCCGGAAATATCGAAGGTGGGGGGCGCAATCTCCTCGGCCTTCCAGGTCTTGGTGAACTGGTAGCCGACCATCGGCGAGTCCACGCCTTTGAACGCCCACAAATGCCCGCGAAATGCCCCCTTGGGCTTGGCCTTGTCGAGGACGCGAAGTCCGGTGTCGTCGATCCTGACAATCGAGTCGTCCAAGACCTGACTCAGAGTTGCCTCGGCGACAGGGAAGAGCAAGTCGAGGGCTACGTTCCAATAGCCGTAGAG
>JAAEPE010000122.1 GCA_024222395.1 Myxococcales bacterium | reverse complement strand
GCAGGTCTGCGCGGGATCGCTGTAGGCGCTTGCGGAAGGTGGCGGGTGGGATGTCTAGGATTCCGGCCGCCTGCGCGTCGGACAGCTCGAAGACCGAGCCAACGAGATAGGCCAGCCGCTGCTCACGGCTCAGGCAGAGCAACATGCCGGTCATGCACGCGGTCTTGCCTTCTTCTACAAGGAGTCTGCGTTCCGGCTCTGGAATGTCATCCATGCCGAGGTTCGGCGTAGCCTCCAATCCTGCAGCGAAATCGTCAAAGTTGGTGATGTTCTGCTCAAACTTGCTGCGCTTTTCGTTGAGCAAGTGGTGGAAGGCGACGCGGTAGAGCCAGGTGCGAAAGGAACTGCGCCCCTCGAAGCTCTCGATCCGTCGCAGGACCTTGATGAAAATCTCTTGCGTCGCATCCTCGGCGGCTCCTCGCTCGCCCAACATGCGCAGGGCGACGTTGAAGATCCACGGCCGGTGGCGAGTTTGGCACCCACGAAGTAGCCATGCCCAGCTACGATATCGCTGCGATGCCCCTCGAGTAGATCGGATGCACGAGTGACCGGGTCCATAGTCCCCGGCCACCATCTAACTACCTAGGCTTACATAAGTTACCAAGTGGATCGACGGTTGCATCACATCACTGCAAATGCCCTTCCCCGCCTTCTGTGTCCCCATGCATCACCCAACTCCATCCTCCTCACCGGTCCCCCATATTCCAGGCAGCAAGAAGCTTCGTCTTGCCTTTTTGCTTGGTGCTATCAGTCTTGCCGGCTGCGCAGTCGACGATGGCCACGAAGGTGAGCTCGACGACAAGTCCGACTCGAGCGCGGTTTCCCTTCGACTCGACCTAGGCGAAACCCTCACCAATCTCTCGGTGGTCGCAGTCACCAGCCATCAGCCAAGCGCCGCCGAAAATCGCGCCTCCCTACTGCCCATGCACTTCCACCTCGATGCTGGGCAGAGTGCCGCCATCACCATGCGTGCTAGCTCAACTGGCTTCAATCCCTATCTCTTCGTTCGCGAAGTTTCCACCAACACAGAGGTGGCAACCTCCGACGACCAGATCATGCTCGGCTCTATGGGCGAGAACGATTCTCTGCTCACCCTCAGTGCCGATCGCGATACTGACTACGTCATATTCGCATCTGGCGGTCGCCTGCGTACCTACGGCGGCAGCTTCTCCATCGATGCCACTGCCATCGACTCCCCCACCACCGACCTCTCACTCGACGCAGCCTACGCCGACTACGAGCAGCAGCGCGCCATCGCAATACTCCGTGAAAAGGAATCCAGACTTCGAGACTACTTGGATGCGGGAACCATTGTCGAAGATGCAGACGGACATGTGAGCTTTGTGCGAGAGGGAACTCCGCTCTCCGAATACACTGGTGCCCGCAACACGGTCTCAGCCATCAATGAAGGTCGCGATGAGCTAGCAGCGCTAGCCCTGGGCCAGAGTGATGCCAATGCCATTGCACTATTCAATCGCGGCCTCGCCCCGCTCTACTCTGTTACGCGCTAGTGGATTTAGGCCTAGCCTCCCTTTCCGAGCGGCCGGGCCACCTTGGCAGATCGGGCTGACAATAAGCGCGCAAG
>JAAEPE010000121.1 GCA_024222395.1 Myxococcales bacterium | reverse complement strand
TACTCAATGTCGCCAAAGGTGGGACGGTCGGAATTGGCCTCGAGGGGCTCTTATCTTCGTTTCGTGGCCCGTGTTCGTTCCGTCGCGTCTTCGCCACGCCTGCCAACGTGAAAAGTCGGTGACTAGGTGATCGCATTTACTCGGCCCCTATTGGAAGGCTTGGGTACCAAGGCGCAAATCAGAAACACAGGTTTATTCTACCTAGCCTCGTTCCTTCTGTTTGAATCATTGCCACAATCAATTTGGCAGCTTCGATCGCTTCTTCTTCAGTGCGGCCATAGTCGATATTTGAGTTGCCATTTTCCAAGTAGAGGTTTTTTCGGATTTGGCAGTCAAGTACCCGCACTTTTCGGGGCATGATATCGTGGTCGCTCTCATTCGGAAATGCGTCAATGAAGATACCTGCTTCGACCCAGCATTCGCCGCCATACTTGCTGGCGAAGAGTTGAATGGTATGGACGTAGTGCGATTGGGTGGTTCTTCGGTAGTCAAATCCTGAGCCAGTAAAACCGAGCTCGCGAAGCTGCGGGGACAAGTGTTGGCGCACAATCTTCTTGAACTCGGCAGTCGTAACGTTTTCGGCCTGCCGGACGACTTTCTCTTCTATCTCACGGTCACTCTTCGGCTTGCTAAATCGCCTCGGCAACCTGTCCCGCTTCTTGGATATGCCAAACACGCCTCCATGTTTAGCACGCAAAAAACACCTTGCCATGGCCGCAGCCACCTTTTCAAACAGGCGATTCTACCGATAACAGCCCACGAATCCGCTTTGCGTGGGCGTCACCTCAACCACGACAATGCGACAATCGCTGTGTTAAGACTCGCGCTATGGTCGCTTCGTACAACACCGAACTCGTCACCGTTCATTGGTGCGTAGCGGTGTTCAAAGAGATCCCGGGTACTGCTCAAGATGAAGGTCTTGTCCTCGCCGAAGGCTTTGAACAGGACGAGCCACCAGAGGCGACCGAATTGGACTACATGATGTTGTTTCGCACCGTGGCGGTGACCGAATCTGATGCCTGCTCGAACGTGCGCGAAGCGCTTTCAGAGATGGACGCCGAGCCAACCATGGTAGAGGGGCTCGACCCCGACGGACTCGCGATTTCACGGGCTGAGCGGAAGGCAACCCGGAAGCTGCAAGCGGGCGACGTGAGCGCCAAGGCACTATTCGTCGGCTTCAAGAAGGAGTGTGCCGATGCCCAGCGCGCGGCTCGATCTGTCATCCAAGAATCGATCATTCGGCCATCTTGGAAGTTCTGGGGCTAATCGGAGCAAGGCTGGCGCGGCGAACTTGGAATGGACAATGATTGGGCTAACCCGCCAAACGAGATAGCTCGGCCCTAATGTTCGCTCGCGCCTGGTCGTCGTATTGCGCGTGGAAGTATTCCGATAGAAAAACCCGAGGCGATTTGATCACTTCGGACAGAAATGCCGACCGGCCGGCCACGTACTCCCTGTGGGCCAAACTCGGTAGGTACTCTTTCTCAACTGCCTCACGGTATCGGTCGTACACGAGCGGATCGGCTCCGAGTATTGCCATGTCGCAATCCACAAAGTGTGTGGCGTCGCTGTCGAGGTCGTTGGCTAGCCTCGGGAGAATTGACTCAAAACCGCCAGACGGTGGCGATTTAGGGCAGATTGGGTGGATTGCCGGCGAAGCGAAGCTGTTGCCCTGCGCTCGGGGGGATGTCATTCGAGAATTTCTGGCTTCGCGTGAGTCGCTAGATGCCCAAGACGGCGCTTCGATACTCTTCGCTGTAATCGCACTGCCGCCTGCGCCTTGGGATCGAATATCGATCGCCTTTGAAACGTTTCAAAATGTTGATTGCGAAATGGCGAGTTACAGCTAGCCTCAGAGAAGTCCCCAGAGACGTTAACATGCACCTCAAGACTCTAATACTGATCCCTGTGCTACTTGTCGGATGTGGCAAGCAAGCAGCCAAGCCTATTGATGCAGCCGAAAGCCCTATCGACGCGGGCGTGACCGATGCTCGGGTCGATGCCGAGCCTGACGCAAACCCATTGTGCTCCATCGTCGGGAAAGAGACTGTCGCGCCAGCCCCTGAGGTACGTGTTATCTCAGATGAAGAAATATTCTTAGCAGACACTCCCTTGGGAATTGAACTCTTCGATGTCGACGTGGTTGGCTCGAAGCTTGTTGCACTAACGCGAGAGGGGCTCGTCGTTGTGGACCCAAACACAGCAACACATCACCGCATTGGTCACAACGACACCTCCTCGTGGTTCCCCGGAAGCATGGCAACCACTGGCGATGAGATTGTGTCGCTCTGGGTGGTCGGGCCTTCTCTTAACGAGTACCATGTTTGCCGCTCCGCCGTGGATGATGACACGCTCCTCCAGAGTGCATGCACTCACATCCCCGGACCGAAGGCGATGAGCCAGCCAATACTGAGACCTGCAGGTGTTGTTGAGTTTTACGGCAC
>JAAEPE010000120.1 GCA_024222395.1 Myxococcales bacterium | reverse complement strand
CATCGCCATCGCCATCGCCATCGCCATCGCCATCGCCATCGCCATCGCCATCGCCATCGCCATCGCCATCGCCATCGCCATCGCCATCGCCATCGCCATCGCCATCGCCATCGCCATCGCCATCGCCAGGAATTGCTGCATCGGCTTCACCGGGAATTGCTGCATCGGCTTCACCGGGCATTTCGGCATCAACGTCACCGGGAACTCCTGCGTCGGCGTTCGCCGGACCGACTCCGTCTGCGCCCCCGCTGCAAGCTGCTGCGGCGTTAAGTAGAGCGGCGAGAGCAAGGAGGCGGAGGAGGAAGAGGAGGTTCATGTGGCGAACTGTAGGTTGTTCAGTAGCTTCTTCCAAGGACCAAATTTGTAACGGGCCAAAAAATCACCCCCCGAAGAAACCAAAGCGGCGATCGAAGTGAATCGATCGCCGTCCTAGGATTTGTCTTGTCAGGTCTACATCAATCGATCCATTCGTCGCAGTCGGGAATGATCGACTCGGAGAAGGTGACTTTCCACTCGAAGATATAGCCGTTGTCGATGCCCCAATCGTCGGTGGCTCTAATCTTCCAGTCGCCGTTGAGCGTACAACCGATGAGATCGTTGTAGGAAGAGTTCGGGCGGTAGTCGCCGGCTGGCAGCGTAAGAGGCTCAAAAAAGCTTGAAGATGGGTTGTTGTTTGCCCACTCGAGCATTGGCTCGTTTGCAGCGTTTGCAACCCAGCAGTACTCAGCGCCCGTTCCCGGTGTTGGGTCGACGCCGTCACTGTCGTTTGGCACACCCATGTAGACTTCGTCGCCCTCGGTTCCGAGGAATTGCTGAAGCACAACGAGCTCACCCGATGGACAGATCATCTCGATTTGCAAATCGCGAAGCCACGAGTGCTCCATGTTCACGCAAGCGGAGACAAAGCCATCAGCGCTGAGCAGAGTCTGGCCTGGGTCGAAGCCGTTAATAGTCACGCTGGTCTCGTAGGACTGGCCGTCACCATCTGGAATCGCGAGCGGGTCGCCAGAGTAGATGGCTTCGCCGCAGCCGTCACCACCAACGCCGCCGGTGCAGAATGCATCAAAGGCACACTCAACGTTCTCGCAGTCGGTCTTGCCGTCGCAATCGTTGTCGAGCCCATCAGAGCAGCTGACCTCTTCTGTGGCGGTCGCAACACATTCGCCTGCACCGCCATTAGCTAATCCGTCGCTACCGTCTTCCGAATCGGTGGCGCCGCAAGCGGCAAGCAAAAACGAAAGTGCAAGACAGCGATGAAGTGGGGGTAGTTTGCTCAATTCGGACTCCTTGGGGTGCGCTTATTAGGGCTTGGAAAAGGTATGCAGCATCACTACCTGTCGTCAGGATGAACCGAGGTATCGTGACCGCGAATCCGATTTAGGGGATCCTGAAGAGAATTGCAACCTGTTTTTCTTCGTGGCCAAACCTCTGGGGATCTAGTGAACCCTGCAAATCCAGCATGATAGCTGCAATTGTTGGACTGTACTTTCTTCATTTTGACCCGGATGATCAGCCATTCCCGAAATGGCCAAATCCCAGCACACGCGCATCAATAAGTATCTTAGCGAAGTGGGCTACTGCTCACGCCGATCCGCGGACAAGCTCATCGCCGAGGGGCGAATCACGATCAATGGGGCCATTCCCGAACTGGGAACTAGGGTCGCGCTGGGGGACGAAGTGCGGGTCAACGGCGAACTCGTATCGCCTTCAGGGGAGAAGCGCGTCTATCTCGCGTTCCACAAACCAGTGGGAATCGTGTGCACCACAGATACCGGAGTGGAGCCAGATAACATCATCGACTACATCGGATACCCAGCGAGGATCTTCCCCATCGGCCGTCTCGACAAGCCGAGCGAGGGGCTAATCTTTCTCACCAACGATGGCGACATCGTCAACAAGATCTTGCGAGCGCGAAACAACCACGAGAAGGAATACGTGGTCTCGGTGGACAAAATCATCGACAAGGAGTTCGTGGAGAAGATGAGTCGTGGTGTTCCGATTCTCGACATTGTCACACGGCAGTGCAAGGTACGTCGCGAGGGCAAGATGCAGTTCAGGATAATTCTTACACAGGGGTTGAATAGGCAGATTCGACGCATGTGTGAACACTTGGGCTACCGAGTAACGAAGCTCAAACGGGTGCGCATCATGAATGTCGCCCTCGACTTGCCTGCGGGGCAGTGGCGTGATCTCACCTCCGAGGAACTCGAAGAAATCTATCGCCTCTCTGCCGACTCCTCGAAGACTCACGAAGACTCACGAAGACTAGGCAAAGACAATGCTCGTTTTGTTTAACAAGCCCTATGGGGTGCTCAGCCAGTTCACTAGCCAAGATGGCTTCGAGACCTTGGCCAACTACATAGACGTTCCCAAGGTCTACGCAGCGGGTCGTCTGGACAAAGACTCAGAAGGGCTCTTGCTGCTCACCGACGATGGAGCCCTGCAAGATCGCATCGCATCGCCCAAACACAAGTCGCCAAAGACCTATTGGGCGCAGGTCGAGGGCGTGCCGACACGCGAGGCCATTGCGCGTCTTCGCCAAGGCGTGCGACTCAAGGACGGAATGAGCAAACCGGCCAAGGCTCGCCTCATGGAGGAGCCCAATCTTCTGTGGCCACGAACGCCGCCAATACGCGAACGCAAAGCGATTCCTACATCGTGGATTGAGCTCACGATCAAGGAAGGCCGCAATCGGCAGGTGCGCCGCATGACGGCCAAAGTGGGCTTTCCAACACTGCGCCTTATTCGCTACTCGGTAGGCGACTGGAGCTTAGATGGGATCGAATCGGGGCGCTACACTAAGCAGTAGCGCCCGCCATCGCTTGGCAGCTAGTCGACGATGGTTCCTTCGCAGCCGAGGTCGACCTCGATGCCGCTAGTGCCACCGCTTTGAACGGACTCGCAGCTGGCTCCGTCGAGAGAAATCGTATTTGTTGGCTCGTCGTAGCTCCAGCCATTGGGATCGTTGCGCACAAGCTCTACGCCATTGATGGTCACGTTGATGTCGTCGGCGTTGGCGGGTGTCTCCTGCAATTCAAATTCGCAGCTTGGGACCGTTACGTCCCCGAGAATGGAGTCGAGAGCGAGATTGAGCTCGTTGGGAGAGTCGGCGCTGTAGATTTGACCGGTTCCGCCGGCGGAAGCCATTTGCTGCAGGCCACTCACGTCGGCGTTGCCGAAGCCAAAGCCGAGAACGTAGGTTTTGATGTCGAGCTGCTGAAGCGATTGAATGGCGGTGACGGACTCACCGATGGTTGAACAGACAGGCAGTCCGTCGGTGGCGAGAATTACGATGCGACCATCAGCGTTGACTGGATTGCTGTTGAAGTAAGCGCGGGCTTGCTCGAGGCTTTGGTGAGTCGGTGTTCGGCCACCAGGGCCGATGCTATTCATCTCGGCGAGGATTCCGCCGACGTTGTTGAGTGCTGGAGCGACGCGAACTTGGCCGTTGTTGCAGTTCGAGGTCCACGGGAACATCATGAGGCCGAAGTTCACCTTGTCACCATTATTGGAGACGATGCTGGCAGTGGCAGTGCGCATCACGTCCCACTTGCTTGTGTTGCTGCCGTCGACCAGGGCCTGACCCATGGAGCCGGATTTGTCGAGCACGAGCATGATGTCTGGAGTTACCTGACGTTGCTCGAAGGTGATCGCCACCGCTTCGTCACACACCTCAGTATCTACTGGCTCGGGAACGAAGCCCGCATCTGGCGTGTAATCGTAATCGGCACCGGCGCCAATTTCGGCGCTGCAGGCGGCAGCGCCCAGCAGAGCAACGGCTAGAAATGTGGTTCGGATGGAGCGGGTGCGTGTGGACATCGTGCTTCTCTTCCCTATCGTTGACAAATGTAGCTCGTAAGATCGTTGCAGTTGCGGTCGTCCCAAGTGCCACCTTGGTCCGAAAGAACTTGGAGACAGTTCTCGACGCCGCTGCCATTGTTTGGCTCACCGGCGCGCCAGTTTTGGTAGCTCATTGGCTCGCCGTCCCAAGTCCACACGCCTTCGGAGGCGGTGTCGGAACCGAGGAGCCAAGCTTCGGGAAATGCGGTTGGAACCAGGGAGGCCAGAATGCCATTGGTGCCAGCGTCGTCGATGCGAGCGAGGTCGCCACCGAGGATTTGACACTTGAGCCTGGCGCCGGCCCAGCTGGAATCCTCGAAGAAGTACTCGAAGCAGATGCCATCGCCAGTCTCAAAGGAGGCATCGCCTTCGCCGCACGGGCCCTCGAAGGGCACGAGCGCGTCTGGAGCTGGCGTTGCGCCCGCTTCGGCGGAGACAGCGTCGGAGAGGTCTTCAATATCGCCAATATCCGACTCGCCGCCAGGGCCACCGACCTGCGTTGTGCAGGCGGCTCCGAGGAGGAGCAGCGAGGCTAGCGCCTTGGGGACGAAAGAGGGCATCTCTGACATTGGTTCAGTGCGAGTCATGTGCCAATTTCGCTGTACGTTGAATTTCCGCCGCTTAGGGGGCATTTCATTCTGCGTTGGGTACTGAATCGACCTTCGCAGCCCTGAGATCCCGGAACCAGCCCACCTGGACAGGTCGGGTGTCACCACTGCGCTGCGCGCCCGGAACCTTCCGTTTGCACTCTGTGGGCGCCCTAGTATGTACTTGGATTCGTGGCAGCAAAAGACAAGATGGAGCGGCTTCTGGAGGCCTTGCACGAGGCTGGGGGCCTTGCGGAAGGAACTGCAGCGAAGGTGGCAGCAGAGCTTGGCGTTCCGGAGGCCCAAGTCTATGGCGCCGGCTCCTTCTATCACTTGCTAGGCTCACCGGATAGCAGGTTGCGAGTTTGCACGGGGCTCTCGTGCGCCATGCGAGGAGGCCGAAAGCTACTGGCACTCGCCGAAGAAGCCGGCATGCCTGTTAGCGAGTGCTCGTGCTTGGCTGCGTGTGATCGAGCGCCAGCGATGCTCAGGGAGCGCAGCGTCTTGGTCGATGTGGAGCCCGCAGACATCGAGAAGGCCGACGGCGATTGGCGAGCGGTCCAAGGCTCCGAACTCCCAGAAGACTGGCGAGGAAGGGTAGGCCCCGACGATTCGGAGCTGCCTATGAATCTTGGAGGCGCTCAGAACTTTACTGGCTCTGCCTTGGCGAAGGCTTGCGAGATGGGAGCGGAAGCCGCCATTGCTGCGATCGAAGAATCCGGCCTGCAGGGACGGGGTGGGGCAGGGTTTCCCGCGGCGATAAAGTGGCGTGCCGTTAGAGCCCAGGCTTCGAACCCGCACTACGTTGTGCTCAATGCCGATGAGGGGGAACCGGGAACGTTCAAGGACCGCGAGCTAATGCTCCGTCGCCCAGATCTCGTGCTGGAAGGTCTGGCGATTGCGGCGTATTGCCTAGGCGCCTCGGATGTTTATCTATACTTGCGCGGTGAGTTTCGAGGCCCTTGGAGTAAACTCGAGAAGGCGATTGAGAAATACTCTGAAGAAGGGGCTCTTGATGGGGTCACGTTTCACCTTCATTCGGGACACGGCGCCTACATTTGCGGCGAGGAAACCGCTCTTCTCGAAGCGCTGGAGGGCAAGCGAGGAATGCCCCGACTCAAACCACCGTTTCCCACGGAAAGCGGCCTTTGGGGCAATCCTACGCTTATCCAGAATGTCGAGACGATTGCGTGCGTCCCCTCGATCATCAGGCGCGGTGGGGCCTGGTTTAAGGCTCTGGGGGCGACGGAACCAGGCACCAAATTGTACTCGATTAGTGGCGACGTGAGTGAACCCGGGACCTACGAGCTTCCCCTAGGGGCGAGCCTCGATGAGGTTGCTGCCGCCGCCGGCGGATATGAGGGGGAGTTGCTGGCCTTCTCTCCGGGGGGGGCAAGCTCGGGGTTCTTGCCGGCGAGTGAGAGCGGTCGTTCCCTAGATTTTGCGAGTCTTTCCAAGGTTGGTTCCATGTTGGGATCGGCAGGCGTAGTTGTGATGAATACGAAATCGGACATACGCGAATCGGTGCGAGAACAGCTTGTCTTCTTTGAGAATGAGAGCTGCGGACAGTGCGCCCCGTGTCGCATTGGCACCCGTTACCTCCGTGAAGCACTGGATAGAGATCTACAGGGAAGCCCTTCAGGCAAGTCCCTTGCTGAAGTAGCAGAAGTAGCCTGGGAGATGAATGAGGGGTCGATTTGCGGGTTGGGCCAGGCGGCGGCATTACCCCTAACCTCCGCACTGCAACACTTTCCAAACGCCTTTGGCGGGGAGAAGAGCTGATGAGCGAGACACTAAGACTGAACGGCAAAGACGTTGCTATTGTTCCCGGCGAGAGCGTGCTCGAGTTGTCGCGCAGGGTGGACGTAGAGATTCCAACTCTGTGCCACGATCCGCGTCTAAAGCCGGTCGGCGCCTGCCGCACGTGTCTCGTGGAGATTGATGGCATGCATCGTCTTGTGCCTTCCTGTGCGACCAAGGCTGCGGCCGGCATGGCCATCGATACCAATAGCGAGCGCGTCGTGCGCCACCAGAAGGCACTCTTTGCTCTCTACCTAAGTGACAACGTCGACGCTGCTGAGACGGACGATACGTCCGCCCCATCGGAGCTACACGCGTTTGCCTCCAAGGTGGGTGCGCCCACGACTTGGCCCAAGATGCAGCACAAGAGGTTTCAGCGCGCTGGTGATCGCAACCCCTACATCGAGTATCGGGCGGATCGGTGCATCCTCTGCGCGCGTTGTACGCGCTATTGCGAAGAAGTCGAGTCGGTCTCGGCCATCACGCTCGCAGCTCGTGGCTCGGAGACGACGATCGCCACCTCCGACAATCGCTCGCTTCTCGACACTACATGCGAGCTCTGCGGCGGCTGTGTTGATGTTTGCCCCACTGGTGCCATGGCAGAGAAGAAGCCTCTCAGTCTCTCCCTCCTTCCCGCTCGCGAACTGGAGAAGGTTCGAACAACCTGCAACTACTGCGGCGTCGGCTGCCAGATGGATCTCAACATAGATCGCATGGCGAATGACGGCCGCGGTGTGGTTGCCAAAATCACTTCGCCTGATGCGGGTGTATTGCCCAATGATGGCAACCTATGCGTCAAGGGGCGTTTTGCGTACCAGTTCATCGATCACGCGGACCGGCTCACGAAGCCGCTTGTGCGCGGCGAGGATGGAGAGCTTGCGGAGAGTAGCTGGGAGGATGCACTGCGCATTGCTTCCGAAGGTCTCAAGAGGGTCGCGGCGAGGCACGGAGCCGATAGTCTGAGCTTTGTCTCATCCTCGCGCTGTACCGGCGAGGAGAACTATCTCGTACAGAAATTGTCGAGGGCAGTCTTTGGCACCAATAACGTGCATCAATGCGCGGCCACTTGACACGCTCCCACTGTGGCCGGTCTGGTCACAACGTTCGGCGCTGGCGCAATGACGAACTCGATTGGCGAGATTCGCGATGTAGACTTTCTATTTGTTATTGGCAGTAATACTTCTGAGGCACATCCCATTATCGCGATGGAGATGAAGCGTGCAGTGCATCGCGGTGCGACGTTGGTTGTGGCAGATCCTCGCTCGATTTGGATGAGCACGATCGCCGACACGCACTTGTCGCTACATCCGGGCACTGACGTTGCACTTCTCAACGCGCTGGCGCACGTGATTATCGAAGAGGGACTCACAAACGAGGCCTTCATCTCGGCGAATACCGAGCACTTCGAAGCTGTGCGCGATGCCGTGTTGGAATACACACCCGAGAGGGGTGAGGAAATCACTGGTGTGCCCGCAGAGAAGATCCGAAAAGTCGCACGCGCGTATGCGACAACGAAGAAGGCTGGCATCTACTACACCCTAGGCATTACGGAGCACAGCCATGGCACCGACAATGTCTACGCTCTTTCAAATCTCGTGCTTATGACCGGGCATCTAGGCTATGCATCCACTGGTCTTAATCCGCTTCGCGGGCAGAACAACGTGCAGGGTGCCAACGACGCCGGGGCTTCTCCGGTCTTCTACCCGGGCTACGAGCGGGTTGACGACGCTCAGGCACAGGCAAAGCACGAAGAAGCCTGGGGAGTGAACCTCTCAAGCAAGCCAGGCTACAACCTCAACGAAATGATGAAGAAGGCGGGCGAAGAAGTTAAGGCCTTTTTCATCATGGGAGAGGACGTCTTACTGTCTGAACCCAACGTGAGCCGTCTAGAGGCTGGGCTCAACGACGTTGAGTTCGTAGTGATGCAAGACATCTTCCTAAATGAGACCGCTCGCTTCGCCGACGTCATCTTTCCCGCCGCGTGTTTTGCGGAGAAGGAGGGGGTCTTCACCAATTCGGAGCGACGTGTGCAACTGGTTCGCAAGGGCGTGGAGCCACCGGGCGAGGCGAAGCCAGATTGGGAGATCTTGGTAGCGTTGGCAAACGCCTGTGGCGCCAACTGGG
The DNA here is from genome assembly GCA_024222395.1 of Myxococcales bacterium. Lineage (GTDB taxonomy): Bacteria > Myxococcota_A > Polyangia > Haliangiales > Haliangiaceae > NORP324. The sequence continues at coordinate 16,399 of JAAEPE010000120.1, read as the reverse complement.
ACTACCAGAGTGCGTCCGAGATCTATGACGAGATGGCCAAGCATGCTTCGAAATTCTCGGGCATCTCCCACAAGCGCATTGCCGAGCGCTCGCTTGGCTTGCAGTGGCCCTGTGAGACCAAAGACAGTGAAGGGACGGTGTTCCTGCACGAGCATGGAGTCCTGCGCGGAAAGGGGCAGTTTCAGGCAGTTCAATACCGGCCCTCTCTTGAGTTGCCGGATGAGCAGTTCCCACTGATCATGTCCACTGGGCGGACGCTCTACCATTACAATGCTGCAACCCAGACGCGGCGCGACTCTGGGACCAATGCAAAACAACCCGAGGCCTTCGTCGAGATGCATCGATTTGACGCTCGGACCAGGGGCATCTGCGATGGCGAAATGGTGAGCGTGTGGACGCGACGAGGCAAAATCGAATGTCGCGTTATCGTCTCAAAACAGGTCAAGAAGGGCTGCATCTGGATGCCACTGCACTTCGCCGAGGCCAGAGCGAATCTACTCACCAACGATGTCGGTGATGCGGTCACAGGTACAGCAGAGTACAAAGTTTGTGCTGCCCAGATTGCGCGTCTAGAGCCGGAAACACCGCGGCCCGAACGTTTTCCCGGTTCGTTTTGCCGCGACTCCGAGCCGGTCTAGACCTTCGCCGCGAGCTGCTTTTCTGCCGCGTCAACTGCTGCTTGGATGTCTTCGGGAGTCTTTGCTTCGCCGAGCTCTTCAAGCAGCTGCGTCTTGAGTGCCATGCCCGAGACCATTGCTAGGAGATGCAGGTGTGTCTGCCGCTCGCTGGCCGGGCCAATGGTGGCGAAGAAGAACTGAACCCCCTCGCCATCGGGCGCTTCGTAGTCAATCGGTTCTTCAGTCGTGAAGATTCCCAGGTGCGTCTTCTCGGCACCTGCAATGGTGGCATGAGGAAGCGCGACGCCATGACCGACCGCTGTGTTCTGACCGCGCTCGCGGCTTTGAAGCTCGCTGAGAATATTTGCCGCATCCAGCTTGGGGACTGCCTCTGCGAAGCTATCGGCAAAGGTCGCGAAGAGAGCATCCTTCTTCTGCTTAGGCAGAGCGGCTTTTATGCTCTTGGGCTCCAGGAGGTCTTCGATTCGAATCTTCTTGGCTGGTGTTGATGCCGTTTGAACTGCCTGGTGTGTTTGTACGCGTGGTGTTTGCAGGCGTAGCACTGAGCAGGCCGCCGTGGCAGTTAGATCGTTCTGTCCTAGGCCTAGGAGCTGGCCCACCAGGCTGGTCTTGGGCTCATGGGTGACCAAAAGATCGTACCCGGCGCTAAACTTCGAAATGGTCTTGGCGTCATCTAGCCCGCGTAGCACTACCGACGTACTTTGCTCGCGGGTGAGCTGACACATTTGGTCAAGATATGCTTGCTCCGACGCCTCTTCTTCGTCGCTCGCCTCGATCTCGAGAACGCGAATGAACGTAAGCTGGGCACCGTGCTCAGTGGCAAGCCTGTCTGCTGTCGTTGCAACAAGCGCATCGTGTGGGCCCGGCTCGGTGTAAACCAATATCTGTCGGAAGTATCGAACACCGGAATCTCGGTAGACCGCGAGATTGCAGGGGAGGTGGCTTTTTAGCCATCCCAACGGATTCGAAAAAGTGAAGCTGTATTGAGAGCGCCCACCCCAGTTCATGATGAGCCAATTGCTGTGCACTGTGTTGCTCAAGTCGTAGACCGTCTTTACGATGTCGCGGCTTGCCATCGCTTGGAAGTGCAAGTTGATTTCTTTCGCCTCAGCGACAGCGTTGACCCGTCGTTCGATGGACGCGAGCCTGGGATCGTCTCGAACCGCATCAAGGGAGGTTTGTTCGGGAAGCTCAGAGAGAAGGACCACTTGAACGGGGCCTCCTTCTGCAAGCGCTGCAGCGTGCTCCACGAGTAGTTCGGGAGTCCGCTCGGAACCAAAGATCGCTACGACGACCCGTGCCTCTTCGTTGATGTGGTGGGACTGAGCTGGCAAGTCCCTTGTCGGACGTTTGAGCAAGTCTTCGCGTTTGCCTCGGAGGCTAATAACACCCCGACGGTCGGTTCGACTTCGACCATAGAAGAAGTAGATGAGTGCACCGGGGATGGCGATGCCGACTGCAGCTGCGAGGCCAACGGGACCGAGAACGACCAGGAGCACAAGGCACGCGACGATGCCGAAAAGCTGGGTGAAGGGGTATAGCGGCGAGCGATAGGCTGGCTTGTACCACTTTGGATGTACTTCACGGAGCACGAGTACTGTGGAGCAGACCCACATGAAGATGATGATCTTGAAGGCACTGGCGAGCTTGGCAATCTTCTCAATTTCGAAGAAGAGAACCGCGAAAGCGATCGTCGCTGCGGATAGAAGTATTGCGAAGACGGGCGTGAGGTGCTCTTTGTGGAGGTAGCTCAGCTTGGCGGGCAGTAACTTGTCCCGACTCATCGCATAGGGGAATCTCGATGCCGCAAGCAAGCCCCCGTTTGCCATAGACGCCAACGTTGCCACGCCAATGACTGCCGCGAGGGTCCCCAGTACACGGCCTCCAAGGGTATGGGCCAGGGTGTAGATGGGGTGGCGGTCTCCTTGGAGTGCGTCCATGGGAACGACTATGACGAGGATGAAGGAAATCATGCCGTAGAGCACGACGGCGATGAGGAGCGAGATAATGATGCCGAGGGGGAGGTTGCGCTTCGGGTTCTTGACCTCTTCGGCGAAGGCGGCAACTTTGGTGATACCTGCGTAGGAGACAAAGACGAATGCTGCCGCTGCCAGGAAGCCTCCGCCACCTTCGCTAAAGAGAGGCTGCAACCGAGTTGGATCGTATTGGGATAGACCCATTGCGAAGAACACCAAGAGGGCCGCGACGGCGATGACGACCACCACCGACTGCACTTGGCCCACCTTGCGAACGCCGCGCAAGTTGAGCATGACGATGAAGGCGAGCATGACAAAAGCCGACGCTTTGACGGGAACATCTGCCAAGACGACCAAATAGGCGCTGAAGCCCACTAGGGCAAAGGCGCTCTTTAGCAGCAGCGCTAGCCAGAGCCCGATGCCGGCAATTGTTCCCACCAAAGGCCCAAATGCCCTGTCTAGATAGACGTACGTCCCACCAGAGGTTGGCATGGCGGTTGCCAGCTCGGCTTTTGACAGCGCTGCTGGCAGGACACAGAGGCCAGCGAAGACGTAGGCCAAGAAGACAGCCGCGCCGGTCATCGAAGCTGCGAGACCTGGCAGGACGAAGAGGCCACTGCCAAGCATCGTGCTGACGCTGATCGCGACTACCGCTGGTAGATTGAGCTGTCGTTCTAGCTGACTCAAGGAATTGCTCTCCGAATATCGGTCTCGGAGCGAAATCCCATAGTATTCGGTGTCGCTAACTTCGTGCCACCCTTGAGGCGGCAGAACGGCAGCTATCTAATTCTACTAGTCATGTCTCGCATGACTCGAGTCTTCTGCCCCGACTGAATCGAAACGCGGAAGCTCTCACGGATTCTGTGTTCCTGGTTCATCAGGGTGATCTTGTGTTTTCCTGGTGGCAGGCGAAGCACGCGCTGCGGTGTCTTTAGGCCGGTCTTCTTGCCGTCGATAAAGATGTCGCAGGGCGGCTTGGCGCCCAGCATAAGAACGCCGGGGTCGCCGTTGCCACTCTTGCCAAGGCCGCTGATAGCACTGTCCTTGGCCCCACCCGAGTGCGCTTGTCGCGATGGAATCTGCTTGCGAGGCGCTTGGGCCTTTGGCAAGTCCGCATTCGTCTTTTGCGTCTTGCTTTTGACCTCAAGTGGCCGAACATCGATGGTCGTCTCCTCACTTTGAGCCTGTACAGGGGCAAGGGGCGCGACATGGGGAGCCTGGATGTCCAAGGCATCGGTAGCCTGGGGCAAACCACCCGTAGGCTCTTCTTGATAGTTGACCTCAGGAAGGGGCGCAGCGAGAGCCTCATCTGGAGCCACGATAGCCGCTGTTCTTTCGAGGGGGGCCACTACAGGCGCAGACATCTGTTGCGCACTCGCTGCCATCTCCGGAGCTTGAATCGCGTTGGCTGCTTGAGGCGCCGCTGCAGGGGCAGCATTATTCGAAGGCAGACCAAAATAGACGCCAAAGCCAATGCCTGCGAAGAATACGCTGGCCATCACGACATTCTTGATTCTGGAATTGCGCCCAGCCGTGCTGGGCCTGCGAATTTGCAGTGTTTGGCTTGCGCTACCCACGTGCTCCAGGTCGTGAATTGGGACTCCAGTGCCGTATGTCAGCATTCCGTTTTCCACCACCTGATTGTGGAGAGAGCCGCGCAGACTCACAACGCTCACCTTGGAGACGTCGGTAGGTGCTGGCACTCGTCGGGGAACCTCATCAATGACGCCGCGAGTCTCACCGTAGGCCAGCATGCCTGAGTCGACTTCCTCAATCACTTCGTCGTCGTGTAGTTCTACAACGTCATCAGTGACCTCTTCGATGAGATCATCTGCGAGTACTTCAATTTCGTGAGCGAGTGATTCGCTTTCGTCCTCGAGCATGGTCGAACTCAGTTCAACAATGCCGTCTAGGTCATCGTCCACCAAGTTCATAGCGGCTTCAGGTGCGGCATCGATGCGCTCTCCTGAGTCATCGAACTTCGGTGCTGGCGTGATCATCGTCTCCGATGATGACGGCGCCACACTTGCCTTTGGCACTCGTGAAAGAGCCTTGAGAGGTTTGCTGCCAGCTGGGCGAAGACCTAGTGCAGGATGGGCAGCTGCCTCGGCGGCGCTCCACGTCCTCTTTTGGGTGGCATCGCTATCTACGCGTACGAGTTCATCATTCATATGTGTTCTATCCCCCAATAGAATTCCGGGAACGTTCGCTCGTTTGGCGGTGGCGTGTCCAGCCAATTCCGAGCGGTCAAGCTGATTCTGTCTTGGCAGGTGGCTAGTTGGCCCCCTGGAGAAGAGCTGGGGAACTAGAAGAAGTCGGTCTCAGACTCAGTAATATCAGTATCATGCGCGGCTTCATCTTCAGCGCGGGCCAAGTCCAATACAAGGCTGGTCATGCTAGTTCCGAAGCGATCTTCTCGCTTCACTTCCTCGACGAAGAAGTGGAATTCGCCATCGGACCAACCCATGAGCCTGCCCAGGAGCTCTCTTGGTGAGGTGCCCTCACTCTTGACGTCGACCAGATCCACTGGTCGGCCATCTGCGATGTAGAGCACGAGCTCGTTTTGACCGTAGGCGTTGAATCGCAGTTCACCGGACATGCGCTCCATCTCCATGAGCCCAAGGATGGTGGGAAGTTTGATGCGCGAGAGCATGCCAGACAAATGCTCTGGGGCGGGCAGTGCGAAGTCTTCCATTGGATGCGTGAGCAGGTCGGTCAACATGTCTACTTCCTCATCCAATTCGAGGGACCCCATTGTCGCATTGGGCACGGTTTCCTCAACTGCCGCCGCCGAGAGCCCCGTAATTCGAACTTCGACTCGATAGCCTTCTTCCGCCGGATCGACACTGGTAACCTGCCCCAGCAAGGGAAAACTCTGAGTCCCCTCGTGGGGCGAGCGAATCTGCAAGACCATTGGGTCGCCGACGTTCGCGCGCCAGTCGGTTTCGAGAGTGAGTTTCTGCACACTGAGGTGTTGCAGACTCGTTCTGTCGCCTTGGCGAGAGCCACTTACGTCGACGTCAAAGTGGTGATCGACGCTGGTCTTGTGCCTGAGCCCAAGTTCCACGACGTGCCGAACGAGGCGCTCGAGGCTTGTGCGGCCCCTTGATGAGGAGGGCATAAATTCCATGGCCAAGCCGACCTTCTCACCATCGATGATGTCGCTGATGGCGCTGGTGCGAATAATGCGAGCGAGAACCTGTACCACCACTCGGTGATCTTCCGACTCTATGTGTAGGAATTGAACCGATCCCGCGGGGCCAATGGACTCGAGGGTTTCGAAGTACATACCGGTTGCACTCAGGTTGCCTTGGCGCATTGTTGGACGGCTATCTATGCCCTCTACCCCGACCCAAAAGCTCGCCGCGATCCTCGCGCCCCTCCGAGTCTCCCTCTGCTCATCATCCACAAGAGCGGTTTTAGCACGTTTAGCTGAGCGTGGAAGAAGACTCAGGACCCGAGAGTCCCGCTAGCTCATCGTCAATCACTTCTACCGCAAAGATCTCTCGCTGCCAGGGACCGCTCGTAAGGCTCTCCACCAGTCGGAAGTCCTTGGTGGCCGTTCGTCTCGCCTCTTCGCGGCTGCTCGCTGAAACTTCGAGGCTCCAGCTTCGAGGCTCGGCCAAACTACCGTTCTGGGGATCTCGATAGTGGATGATCACTTCGAAGATGTGGTGAATCGGGCCGACCCAGGTGCCAAGTCCCAGGCAATCAGACTCGTAGCTGTCGCAGTAGTCTTCTTCAAACTCGTCAAGCAAGCCATGCTGATCGCAAGACTCCTCATCGGTCTCTTCTGGACAACCGGTAACGCGTAACCTCAATAGACTCTTGTCCGTGAACTTCACCTTATTTCCCTCGTCGGTACCACCCTCAAAGTAGATATCGGTAGCCCGAGGCCACTCCTAGAGTGCATAAGCGCGCTCAAACGAATAAATCTGAACAGATGCAGGGATAGGTAGGAGATGTGAGCTACAGGAAAGCCAGGGTCTATGTGGTACATTTACGGTTGATATGGACCCGTCGATCCTTCTCCGCAGCGTGGCACTGCTTGGGGCTCTCACCCTGGGTACGCTGGCGTCCGCTTGCGTGGATGATGGACCAGGCATCGAGCATGTCTGCGATGGCGCAAAATGCGATGACCCGAGGGGCACTCCGACCGCTCATTCGACCGCTGTGATTACCTGCGATGGAAAGCTTGCCGAGAGTCTAGATGCGGCCACTGATTCGTTGCCGCTTGTCATCAAGGCTCATCTTTCCCACAACGAGTGTTTGGTGGGAGCCGACAATGGCGTAATCGCCACAATTGAAGACGGCTTGATTCTCCTTGGTGCACCGCTTCGCACTCAAATCGAGATTGCGATCGTATTCGAAGAGTTTCGATACGCTTCATTGTGCACTGATTTGGAGTCTGCCTCTGCCGAAGACGGCGACAGGCTAGCTCTCCAAGTCGCGCAGTGCGATGCCAGTCGAGAACGCTCTCTCGCAGAGGTCATAGGAGCTCTCGTCGACTTTGGAGATGAGGGTACGGGTTGGGATATCCAAGAAGATCGTGAGAGTTTCGCCGAATGCTATCGGATGTACGATGAAGAACTCGCCTCGAGCGCGAGTGCCGATACTGACTTTGCTGCATATCAAGAGCTGGCTGACTGTGCCACCGACTCACTTCGCGATGAGGCGGCTGCCGTTACGGATGCGCGTTGCGAGAAGGAACTCTGCAGCAACATACTAGACGAGTTGCTAGTCCTAACCTTCGTCGAGGCCGGGTTCGAAACTGCGATTATCACAAGCGACCGAGCTTGCCAGATGCTAATCGACTCGGGGATGAATGAGCGCAATGGCTCGCCCGAGCAACTCGTCGAATGCCGAATGGCCGTCTATTCGGCCTTGGCATCGCAAGTTGCCGCGGCTCTTCCGTAACCACAACTCTCGTGCGGTCTCTCACGACAACATATCGTCGCCTGCTTTGGCAGCGAGATGATTGGCCAGATGCGCTAGAAGACTTGGGGGCAGAAATGCGTGAGTGTTCTGCTAGTCCAGCCGAGTTCGCAGGGCTGGCTCTGATATGCGAGGGGGTTGTCCCTGACGCCCAGGTGGCGATGAATCTCTACTGTCGAGCATATGCCAGTGGGGCGGAGGAGGCATGGGCGGTACGCGTCACCGACCTCGCCATGGAGCTTGGCGACTTCTCCTGCGTCGCACGTGTTGCTGGCATGCGCCACGCAAACAATGGGGATGCGGTACATCTAAGGGCTCAGGCGTTGGCGCTACTAGATGCGGGCCGCGTTCCGGCGGCACTGGCGCCCCTCCGTGCCACGCTGGAAGTAGACGTTGGAGACCGCAATCTGCTTGCCCTCGAGCGTGCGGCGTCGGGGGAATGTGCGAATATTTATGAGGAAGTAAGAACTCTTGGTAACGAGGCACAGAGTATTCGGGGCGGAGCGGCCGCTGCCGATTGCCTCCTAAGTGCGGCGCGTCTCGCCGCCTTCTTGCCCGACTCTGAGCATTACGAGCAACTACTGATCCGCGCTCTTGACGCGGATGCCTCCAATATCACGGTTGGTGCGCTACTCGAGAACCACTGCATCGAAAGCCAGCAGTGGAATCGTCTTGGCGACCTCTATAGAGTTCGCGCCCAGAGCGCAACGACAAGCCTAGAAAAGGTCGAAGCGTATCGTCTATCGGGAACACGACTCGTCATGCGGAGTGAGAGCCCAGGGACGGGGGTTCGCCTCCTGCAACAGGCGGTCTCGCTGATCTATCAAGAACAGCTTGAGGACGTTCCGCAACTGGTGGCCATGCTCGACTTGCTAACCGAGCAGCTCGTTCAATCGGGCGGCACACCAAGCGCAATACGTTTGTTAGTCAGGGCATTGGCACATCCGCGCACCAGTGATGAAGCGATGTGGATCGTCAACAGAGGGCTCAGGCTAGCCGACGGTGATGTGGCGCTGCGACGCACCGTCGTCAACTTTGAATCGCTGCGCGAGAACCTGCTTGCGAATGAACCCGCGGTCCTCGAGGAGTGCGCTGCAGCGGAAATTGGTGGCGAGGTAAGAGGGCGTGTCAAAGCTGCTGGCCTCAGAGAGGAGGGGGCGGAAAGGACCCTTATCGCTGCCGACGTGAGCATCGCTGTGCGCGCCAAGATTTCGACAGCGAATGGCAAGGCTTCGGCGATGACAAGAGACTTGAGTGAGACAGGGCTCTTCATGGCGTGTGATGCCGAACTAGCCCAGAGTGACGAGATCTCTCTCTCGATCCTGATACCTGGCGAAGATGAGTGGAGCCTCTCAGAACACGACATCTCAGGCGTTGTGGCTCGTGTGGTTCCCGGAGTCGGTTACGGCGTGCGCTTCACCAATGTTCCCGAACAGTTTCTCGCCGATGTTCGGGCGCTTTGCGGCTAGCACCAAGACGCTTGTGCTTGGCCAGGTTCGAGGTGTGAGACGCTCCGTAGCAGTGCCAGGGAAATGGGGTAGACACTAGTTGAGCACGTTGAGTTTCACCACCCTCTGGCCGGAGTCGAGCTTCGCTCCTTTCACCATCGGCCTCTCACCCCTGAGCGTGGCCATGATTAGATCATAGTTATTCTTATGCGCGCTGCGAACGATGCTCTCTTCAAGGGACATTAGTATCTCGGCCCCGTCTTCCGAGAATCCGCACCTAATTGCGAGCCGAGCAAAGAGAAAGAGGCCGTCGCCAAATTGCTCCTTGGCGATGATGTCCAAGAGTTCGTCCAAAATACGGTAGTAGGTCCCGAAGTGCACCAAGACAAACTCCCGGGCTTGCTCTTGCGTGACTTCTCCCTGCTCAGGAATCCAGAGTGCGCTCGCGTCACCACCATCGCCCAAACGAACGTGGAGATCCAAGGCGAGTAGCTCAACCGGCACCAGGATGTTCCCCTCGTGCCCCGTAGACGATGCAGCAATTGAATCGACGTAGCGTCCAATCTCTATGCACCCCGCGAGGTAGCCGAGCATAGAGCCCCGTGCGCCGAGTCCTTCTGCTGCGTGCACCTGCGATTGTGCTGCCTCATAGTCTTCGTGAGCGAGCAGGGCAGCTGCGAGAAGCAATCTGCCCTGGGCATTCGCGGGGTCTGCGGCCATGGCCTCTTCGGCGATCTGTAGGCCTCTATCGACATTGCCCACGGAAAGCGCCTCCCACATTGCGTCCGCGGACTTATGATCGCAGTGCGGCTCGTGGGATTGGGACGGGCCAAGGGAGACCATCGTCCTTCGGAGTTTCTTGCGAAGTGTCTCGCGCTGCTTTGCCAGGTCAATCCAGTCCTGATTCACGCGGGGGATGAGGTGTCGCATCGCCAGTAGCGAGATAGGGACGATAAGCAGGGCACCGATTCCGACGAAGAGGTAGAGCATTATCACCGAGTCTCTTGGCATTGCTCTCTAGTCAAAGAGGCTGTTGGACATGAACTTCTTTGAGTGGCACTGGTCGCACTTGGCTTTGCCTGTGCTGCTGTCTACATTGCCTTTGTGGCATCCGGCAGCCCCGCAGTTCTTGTGAGCCATGTCGCGGGCGTTATCCATCATGGGAGCTGATTTGACATCGGCGAGAGTCCGGTAGCTGTGCCCACTGTGGGACCAAACGAATATCCGGTCGAGACGGTGAAGCGTCTGGTTCACTCCATCAATTTTGAGAAGTGCGTTGGATGCAGGCTCTGTGTGGAGGCCTGCCCAGCTTCTGTACTTGAACTCGTAAACCACAAGTCGATCGTCGTCAATTTCGACGCCTGCATCCAGTGCAAGCGCTGTGAGAAGGCATGCGCCTTCGACGTCTTGCGCATGCACGACGCCGATAGACCATCTCCTTCGATTAAGATGCCCGATGTCGATGCCTGGTATCAGACCTCGGTCAAAGGCATGTATCTCATTGGCTAAGCCGCGGGGATGTCACAAATCAAGAATGCGGCGAACATAGGTACGGCCGCAGTGCATCACGCGCTGGCTCGCGGGCTGGCGCCAGGTATCGGGCAGGGCTTGGGAGCGAGCCACGATGTTGTAATTGCGGGTAGCGGCCCAGCGGGCCTCAGTGCAGCACTCGCTTGCGCTGAACTTGGGCTCAGCTACATCGTTATCGAGAAGCAGCGAGAATTCGCCTGAACGATCCCAAACTACTATCACAAGGGCAAGCCGGTCGTGGCCGGGCCCGATAAGGTCGAGATGCTCGGTCATCTTCGCCATTGGGACACCAATCGTGAAGACTTGCTGGACCATTGGGATAAGCAGGTCGGAGACGTGCAAATGCCTATCTTCTTTCGGCAGAGTGTCACGAACGTCGAGAAGGTTGGCAAGACCTGCACGGTTTCCGTCGTTGATTCCGAGTCCAATGAAACGAAGAGCTACACTACCGCGAGGGTCATCTTGGCTATCGAGACCATGAGCAATCCTCGAAAGCTGGGTTGTCCAGGTGAAGACTTGGAGAAGGTTCGAAACTCGTTGGTCGATCCAGACGAGTTCCAGGGCAAGAACGTGCTTGTTGTGGGCGGCACGGATTCGGCGATCGAAGTGGCCCTGGCCCTGAAAGACTCCAACAAGGTCTGGTTCTCATGTCGGAGCGCGAAATTCGACAGGGTCAAACCAACCAATCTCGAGCTCTTCACGAAAGCTATCGAGAGTGGCGAGATTACGGCTCTTTGGTCGACCGAGGTGAAGGGATCCGACGAAGAATCTGCGATAGTCGAGCACCGCACCAACAATGAGCAAACGACTGTACCCAACGATGTCATTATCGCGATGATTGGTGGCCACCCGCCGATGAAGTTCCTTGAGTCGATTGGTGTCCCCTACATCGAACGTCCCCACAGCTGGTCCCCGCCCGCGAGTGACGAGCTGGTCAAGGATAGTCGAAACCTTCAGGTGTAGTGCTGACTTCTGCTCTTTGCAGAAGCGCGCTACAATAGCGGGATGGTACTTACTGGAACGTCTGGGGAAAACGTCGCAAAGTTCATGGCGGGGCTGCGGAAGCGCAATCCCAATCAACTCGAATTTCATCAGGCCGTCGAGGAGTTTGTTGAAACCGTCATGCCAACCGTGCTCAACAATTCGCAGTATCAAAAGGCACAGATATTGGAACGACTTACGGAACCTGATCGCGTGATTTCGTTTCGAGTGTGCTGGCAAGACGACTCTGGCAACTATCGCGTCAACCGCGCATGGCGCGTTCAATTCAACAATACAATTGGCGCATACAAAGGAGGCTTACGCTTTCACCCGTCGGTAACGGAATCTGTCTTGAAATTCTTGGGTTTCGAGCAGATCTTCAAAAATAGCCTAACCGGCCTTCCAATGGGTGGCGGCAAAGGGGGATCCAATTTCAATCCAAAGGGGAAGTCGGATAGCGAGGTCATGCGCTTCTGCCAGAGTTTGATGACAGAGCTTAGTCGTCACATCGGCGAGAATACGGATGTGCCCGCCGGTGATATTGGAGTTGGTGCTCGCGAGATTGGCTATCTATTTGGCCAGTGGAAGCGTCTGCAGAATCGCTTTGTCGGCGTGATCACGGGGAAGGGGCTCGATTTTGGCGGTAGCTTGATTCGCAAAGAAGCAACCGGATACGGTGCCGTCTACTTTGTGCAAGACATGCTCATGACACGTGGCCATGAGGTCAAAGGCAAGAAGGTCGCGATATCTGGTTCGGGCAATGTCGCCACCTACGCCGCGGAAAAGATCATCATGCTGGGTGGCATACCGCTCACACTCTCGGACTCAGGCGGCACCATCTACGACAAGGACGGCATTACGCAGGAGAAACTCGAATTCGTCAAAGACCTAAAAGAGGTCCGTCGGGGTCGGATTGCCGAATACGCTGAGAAGTTTGGTGTCGACTACCTCGCGGGCAAACGGCCGTGGCAAATTCCCTGCGACATAGCACTTCCATGTGCGACACAAAACGAGCTTGAGAAACAAGACGCGGAGGACTTGGTCAAGAATGGCTGTCAGTGCGTTGCCGAAGGCGCCAACATGCCGAGCACATTGGAAGCCATGCGCGTCTTTCAGGAGAGCCAAGTACTCTTTGGCCCTGCAAAGGCGGCCAACGCAGGTGGCGTTGCTGTTTCAGGGCTCGAGCAGAGCCAGAATGCGCAGCGACTCTCCTGGTCAGCCAAGCAGGTCGATAGCCAGCTCGACACCATCATGGAGGACATTCATACCAAGTGCGTAGAGCACGGGACCGAAGGTGACTACATCAACTACGTGAAGGGCGCCAACGTGGCGGGCTTCCTCAAAGTTGCAAATGCCATGATGGCCTACGGCGTGACCTGATTCGTCACAGCGAGAACGACCTCGGAGGCCTGCTCCCTCCATCGGAACTAGCCTACGTTTCCAATCGGGTGCGCAGGCCTCGTTTGCTATGGTGAAGCTGTCGTGACGGGACGCATGTGGAACAAGAGAAAGTGGCAGGGGGCGGCTCGACGGGTCACTCTGGCGGCACAAAACGCTCTCGAACTGATACAGGCCGGTCGACTGTCGGAGCCCTACACTGCCGGCTATGACGTCTTGCATTCGGATTCCCGCTACTCGCTGAGGCGCTATCAGGGCACGCTGGCGGCAAATCGGCGAGTGAGCACGCCGCTCTTGCTCATCCCGCCACTCATGCTCACCGCTGAGATCTACGACATCTCAGAAGAACTCTCGGCTGCGGCGACGTTGGTTCGCGAAGGTGTGGAAGTCTGGGTAACCGACTTTCGAACCCCCGAAGAGGAAGAGGGCGGTCTCACTCGAACTCTCGACGATCACGTGATTGCCGTGAGCGATGCGATCGATCGCATCCGCGAAATCACTCGCCGAGATGTGCACCTTGCCGGCTATTCTCAAGGAGGCATGTTCGCGTACCAGTGTGCCGCGCATCGGCGATCCGAGGGAATCGCCTCCGTCATTACATTTGGCAGTCCCGTGGACATTCATCGCACGGTGCCGAATTTTGGCGATGCTTTCGCCGAGCGCGTTACTTCTGCTATGCGGGCCGTCCTTGGTGGGCCGCTGGCACGAGTCGAAGGGCTGCCCGGGGCGTTGACGAGTCTGGGCTTCAAGACTATGGGCATGCGCAAGGAACTTGGGCAGTTCAACGATTTTCTGGGCAAGTTGCACGATAGGCAGGCGCTCGAAAAGCGCGAGGCAAAACGTCTCTTTCTAAGGGGGGATGGTTTTGTTGCGTGGCCAGGGCCGGCGTTTCGCACCTTCGTCGACGAGTTCATCGTTGCAAATCGCATGGCAACGGGAGGTTTTGTCATCGATGGCAAGACGGTTTCACTTGCAGATATTGAATGCCCAATCCTCTGTTTTATCGGGGAGCGCGATGAGATAGCCTCTCCTGCCGCAGTACGCGCGATCCACGCGGCAGCGCCCAATGCTGAAGTCTCGGAGGTATCTGTCGTCGCGGGGCACTTTGGGCTCGTGGTTGGCTCAGAGTCTCTGCGCAGAACCTGGCCAACAGTCGTGCAGTGGGTGAGGTGGCGCGACGATGAAGGTTGCATGCCTGCGGCGCTGTGCGAATCCGAGTCCTCCTCACATGGCGAGGACAACGACTTTGAGTCGATGACTGATGATGTTCTCGACTTTGATCTGGCTCTCGATGTTGTCTCTAAGGTCGCCAAGTCCGCCTGGCACAGAACCTCCGAGATCGCCGCGAACCTTAGCGACTCTGCCAACAATATTTGCTATCAGGTCTCACGCCTCTCACGCCTCAGAGCGCTCGAGCCTGGCACACACGTGAGCTTCGCTCTCGCTATGGAAGAACAAGCGGCGGCGATCCCTGAGCGAACTTTCTTCCTTTGGAAAGGGCGGGCGTTCTCTTACTCAGACTCCAACGAGCGAGTCGACAACATCGTCAAAGGGCTAATTGCCTGTGGTGTGATGCCGACCCAACGAGTAGGTGTGCTTATGCGTGGCCGCCCGAGCTACCTCTCGTTGCTTGCTGCTCTCAATAGAATTGGCGCTGTGGCAGTTCTAATGGATCCGAAGTATTCTGATGAACTACTGCTCGGTGCTTTCGACTGTGCCGAGGTAGCATTGCTTGTCGTCGACCCCGACCACGCCGCACGTGCAAATGAGATGTTTGGCGGAGAGGTCTTTGTCCTTGGAGGTGGATCGGGCGCGAGACAGCAATTGCCGGCAGGTGTCGTGGATATGGAGGAGATTGAGCCTTCTGCTGCGAAGTTGCCCGCTTGGTATCAGGCCAATCCTGGTCGCGCTCGCGATCTCGCGATGATTATCATTTCGTCGAGTGGTGGCAGAGCGCTGGCGTTGCACGTAACCAATCACCGATGGGCATTTTCTGCCTACGGTGCTGGAGCTGCTGCAACGCTAACTGCCAAAGACACGGTCTACTGTTGCCTCCCACTGCATCACGCCGCGGGTACGATGGTCTCAGTGGGGTCTGCGTTGGTCTCGGGGGCGCGTGTCGCTCTCGCAGAGGGGTTCATTCCCTCAACCTTCTGGCAGGAGACTCGTCGCTATGGTGCGACGGTTGTCTTCTATGCAGGAGAGATGTGTCGTCAGCTCGTCGATGCACCACACGACCGCAGTGAAAACAGCCACCCGATTCGTCTCTTTGCTGGGAGTGGGATGCGCAAGGATGTGTGGGAGCGGGTGGGCGAACGCTTTGGGCCCGTGGGCGTCTTAGAGTTCTACGCCGCGACCGAAACGAATGCCGTACTTGCCAACGTTTCGGGCCAAAAGATTGGGTCTGTCGGAAGTCCGATGCCTGGCAGTAGCCGGATGGCCTTGGTTCGCTATGATTTCGAAAGCGGTGAGCTCGTTCGCGGAGCCGGCGGATTCTGCATTCCCTGTCCTCCAGGGGAACCCGGGCTCATGCTCGTCAAGGTGGGGCCGATTCAGGCCGAGGCCCTCGTCGCGTCGCGGGTCCTGCAGAGCGTCTTCTCGCCTCGCGACTGCTGGTATTCGACGGGCAACTTGCTCAGCCGCGATATCGACGGCGACTATTGGTTCGCTGCAAGAACTGCGGATTTGATTCGCACAAGCTCCGGGCGCATTGCCTCGTTGCCCATTGAGGATCGTCTCTACGACACGGGGCTAGTCTCGCTGGCTGCTGCATACGGCAAGGCAATTGTGAACACCGAGGAGTGTCGAGATGAACTCGTAGTCGCTGTGGTGCTCAAAGAAGGGGCCGCCATCGATGCGGCTACGCTAGACGCTACCTATGCCGACGCGGAGCAGCATGAGCGCCCTGTGCTAGTGCTCATAGTAGAGGGGTTGCCGATGAGTGATGGATACAGGCCGAAGAAGTCGGTCCTGCGGGGCGCGGATCCGGATGGAATCGTGATGCAGTTTCGCTACCAAGATGCAGCGTACCGCCCTACATAGGGGGAGCGAACGCGCGCTAGCCGTGAGTCCAGATAGAGAGGGCTGATACAGCGTAGGTGGCGAAGAGAAGGATAGCGGGCTTGCAGAATTGTTTGGGTGTAACTCTGACTATGACACTCTCAGCCTCGCAGGCTCCTACGAGGAGCCGAATTCTGGTGTGCAACGGTGAGATTGGCCCAATTTCTAGCGGCGTTGCCTCGACGTGCTTCGTTCTGTGCACCAGTGCCTTCTAGGCCCATGGAATGACTACGAAGCCGCTGTCACAGTCAGATCTACACCCAATTGTTTCATGACGATGCCTATCACGTAGGTACCCGCCCGACACCACCCATCTGGCGTCGCCTGCGCTTGGCGTGGTTAAAGATCATGGATGATTCAGAAGAAATCGAAGCCGAGCTGGTTTCCCGCTGCTGATGGTCGATTGACCGAAGATCTCGCTCGAGAGATGCTG
>JAAEPE010000119.1 GCA_024222395.1 Myxococcales bacterium | reverse complement strand
AGCTCGTAAGTGGCTGGCCCCTCCGCCGCCTGAGCGAGCTCATCCCCGACCAATGGGCGAGAGATCGAGGGCTGCTTGGCGCGGCCGATGAGCCCGATCAGTAGTGCCATCGCGGTGGACATCGGCCTCTACTCTGCAGCAGGCTGGCGTCTGCGGCTAGAGGGCGGTCGGTAAGGGGTTCACGTTGAGACATGCTCTCTACAGCTCACTCTATCCTGATTCAGGCAAGAATTTGGCCTCTATTCGGAAACCAGACAGAGGCTAGTATCGACAAAGGCAAAACCTCCATCGTTTCTATACGGACGCATGTCCGCGCCGCAACGCCGATTAGAACGTCAAGATCTTCGTCCCCGTCGTAGTCGAAGAGAAGAGCAAAGGTCCCGTTATCTTCGTCACGCCAGGCAGGGCGGGCAATTTTCTCGAAGCGACCGTCTCCGAGGCCTCGATATACGACCGGAGTGCGCAGTGCCGGAACGTTGCGCTCGCTGCGTACCAGTACCAAGTCCAAGTTGCCATCTCCGTCGAGGTCTTCCAGTCCCAGGCCAGCGATAGATGTCAATATAGTTGGCGCCTCTTCTAGGTTAATTTCGTAGTCGCTCCATGGTCTCTTTGTCGGGGTTAAGAAATACTTCGCAGGGAGACTTCCATGTTCGCGTATCACCAGACCATCGACGAGGGTTGCGCTT
>JAAEPE010000118.1 GCA_024222395.1 Myxococcales bacterium | reverse complement strand
GCTCATTCGGGCCACGGTTCCGATGGTGCACAGCCCCAGCGCGAGTGGAGCGTGAGGAAACTCACGGCATACGTGCAGGCTTCCGGAGATCATCTCGAAACTTCCGCCCCGTTCGTCACCACCGCCGACGAATTGAACTTGCTCCGCCCATCGTGTGAGCCGGAACGAGACACTGTAGACACCCGAATGTGCGCTGGCCTAGCCTCCGCTCCAAGTTGCCAAAGAGATGAAAGAGGGCCAGCGCGTCGTCGTCGTGTTGCCGGATTCAGTTCGAAACTACATGACCAAGTTTGTCGACGATACTTGGATGCGTCAGCACGGCTATCAGCAAGTGGATTGGGAGCTGGGAACCATCGCCGAGATGATTCGAGCCATGCCTCCATGTGAGCTTCTCACCGCAAACCTCACCGACGAGATTGGCGACGTTGTGGAGCGGTTCCGTGAGCATGGCTACTCTCAGCTGCCGGTTCTCGACGACGGGCAACTCGTCGGCATCCTCACCGAGGCGGACGTCCTACACGCCATGGTCTCAGGCCGAGTTCGCAAGGACTCTAAGGCCGCTGAGATCATGGAACGCAAGGTTTCGACGGTTGCGATGAACGCCGACTCCAGTGAGCTGCCTCGAATCTTCGATCGTGGTGAAGTCGCTATTGTCATCGGTGATGGCGGCAAAGTTGAGCGAATCATCACAAAGCTCGACCTCATCGATCACCTGGCTACCCAGAAGAAAGGGTAGTCGTTGGTAGAGAGCGTCTGGCTTAACCGCTAGCTTCGCTACGGCTTTGCTCGGAGAGAGCGCAGCCACGTGGCAGCATCGGCGGCAGCATCGGGGCGCGTCTCAAGCAAGTCTTTGCGCGCTTGCTCTGCGAGAGCTCGCGCTTCGCCTCGTTTTGATGGCGCATGCCATAGGGAATAAGCCAGCAGTAGGCGCGCCTCTGCTGTGCGCTGGGGGGCACTTTGTGCATCTTCCTGAAGTTTGATCGCACGCCGCAGTACTTTGGAAGACTCAGAAAAATTCCCAAGATTGAAGTGCGACTCGCCCAAGCCTGTCAGGAGGTACGCTGAGTCCGAATGGTCGGGGCCGAGCTTGCGATCGTGAAGAGCAATTGCCTCTTCGAAGCGTTCTAAGGCTTCTCCCCATTGCCCTTTGTGCTCGTGCACAATCGCGATGTTTGAGAGCACGTTGGCAAGGAGCAATTCCTGCTCGGCCTTGCCTTCCAAGATTCTCATCGCATGCAAGTTGTGACGCATGGCTGCGTCCAAGTCCCCGTTTGCCGTGGCCGAGAGCCCAATGCCCGTGTGTACGGATGCCAGATTTGGGTGATCCTTCTCGAGTGTCTGCCCGAGCACCTCAAGCGCTTCGCTGTAGCGCGCTTGGGCAATGGGGTAGTTGCCCGCGTTGTAGTTGAGTGCGGCAATATTGACGAGACTGCGTCCAATGTCGCTGCTGCCAGGATCCTGGTACGAACGTCGAATCGCGAGTGATTCTTCGAAGAGCGTATTTGCCGCGATGAAATCTCCGCGTTGCAGCTTCACAACGCCAATCTTGGTTATCACTCCTGCGTAGTTGGGATGGCTTTCTCCGACTGCGTCCTTGGTACGAATTCGAGCGCGCTCTAGCTCTGCAAAGGCCTCATCAAACTCTCCTTGGCGTGACAGGTTCTGTCCCAGCGCGGAGAGCAGGTGCGCCACATCCGGATGCTGGGCCCCGAGTGCATCTTCGCGCAGGGCGACGGCCTTTCTCAGGCTAGCCTCGGCTTCCGATAGCTTTCCAGCATCGTTCTGAGCGCTTCCCAACAGTGTAAGGGACACGCTTCGGAGAATGCGCTGCTCCCCCGAGGACGCCTCACGCAGCTTGAGCGTCTGCTCGTGAAATCGCTGGGCTGCGGCATGATCACCGCGGGCGGAAGCGATGAGGCCCCTGGTCTGAATGAGCCTGGCTTGCAGGCCTTCATCCCCTCCCAGCCGGGTAAGTGCGGCTTCCGCTGCGAGCAGGTAGGCATCGCCAGCTTCATGTTGGTCGAGTTGGTACCCCTCTACCTCGGCGACCAGGAGCCAGATCGATGTGGCGAGGGCATCGTCGCCAATCTCCGCGGCGGCTTCCCCCGCGCTCTGCAGGTTCTCCGATGCTTCACGGGAGCGAAGGAGCTTTCGGAGGGCGTTTCCGTGCAAGGCCCCCGCGTGAGCTCGAATGTAGGGGTGCGTGTTTTCGGCAAGGAGCTCTTTCGCTGATTGTGCGGCTTCTTCGTAGCTGCCGAGAGTGTAGAGCGTGCGAGCCTCTGAAAGCTTGTTCTCCACGCCGGGCGGAATCGCCGGACCTTGTTTGTGAGAAAGCAGCCGCTCGGCACTGCAGGAATCGGGGGGCACCAACGCCATCGCCGAGGGCAAGGCATGGGGCAGGTCTTCTTTCGCCGGCTGCTGGAGAGCTGTGGTGAGACTGCCAAAGTCGCGTCGCAGCCTTGCCAAACACTGCATGCGGCGGTCGAGCATCTCGTCGCTCTGTTGGTGCTCTACCTTGGTCGCGCGACACGCAGCGTGTTTCGCGACGCTCCAATCCTTGGCGTAGGAGGAGAAGATGGAATCGAGCCGACTGCCACTCTCCCCAAGTGCGGGCGTGAGTGCTGCTAGGGCGCTGTGCATCGTCTCTGCCTTGTCTGTATTCCAGAGAGAGTTTGGAGAAGGAAGGGGGCAGCTCGGGGCATCCTCGCCGGAGAGCACAATGCCGCCCACGATGGCGATGGCCGCGGCTCCGGTTAGCAGCGGAAGCAGGTACGGAGCCTTGTGCAAAGGGCGATTGGCCTTGCGCAAAGCCGAGCGCAAAGCTGTCATGGACGGAAATCGGTGACTGGGCTCAAGCGCAAGTCCGCGCCGTAGGGATGCGCGCAGAGGGCGAGGTATCGGGGTGAGGTCGAGTGTCTCCGTCCTCTGGCTCTTCTTGAGAGCTTCGACGGAGTGACCTGGGAACGGAGGTGACCCGGTAAGAGATTCGTACAGGGAGACGCAGAAGCTAAATTGGTCGCTCTTCTTGTCCCCGCCGCGCCCGTCGAATTCTTCCGGGGACATGTACAGAGGGGTGCCGACTAGGGAAATGTCTGAAGTGTCGATGTCTTCGCCGACCTGAAGTGCGAGCCCGAAATCTGCCACTAGGACGGTACCGTCGTCGCTCATAAGCAGGTTCGACGGCTTGATGTCTCTGTGCACAATCCCGGCTTCGTGCGCCGAGGCAATGCCCGCGGCGGCGTCGACAAAGACCTGTGTCACATCGCGCCAATCACGAGTCTCAGCATCGAGCCACGTCTTCAGTGTGCCGCCAGAGGCTCGCTCTACCGCGATGAAGACGATGTCTCCAACGCTACCCGAGTCGTAGATCGTCAGCACATTCGGGTGCCGAATCTGAGCCATTGCCCGGGCCTCCTTTAGAAGAAGACTTGTGGCTTCTTTGCTGTGGCGAAGCTTGGGCCTGAGCACTTTGAGTGCAATGTCGCGTCTAAGCTGTGGATCGTGGGCCAAGAAGACGACGCCCATGCCGCCTGAGCCCAGGTAGTCAACGAGCTCGAAGCGGGCCAGGGTAGCGCCCTCGCCAAGCGCCTCTACCTCTGCGCCGCCCGACTCGTCATCGCCGGAGAGAAGGGTTGTCCGCGCGTACGAGCACACAAGCTGGCGGCAGTCCTCGCATCGCGCCAACTCCTCTTCGACGACTTGCAGGCCCGCGGGGCCGAGGTGGGCCCCCACAAATTCGATGACTTGGTTTTCTGTGAGGCAGGGCATGCGTGTGAGTTGCGATAGACTGTGTCAGGGTTTTCTCATGGCGCACGAAGCAAGTCACCGATTCTTGGAGCTGCTGTCAACGCCCGAGCTCCAAGCTCTGCTGGAGCCGCATCGTGAGACGATCGAAAGACAGTGGCTCCGGGCACGATCCCAGTGGCCCGATATTGAGGTCGACGTTGGTGAGTTCTTCAGCGCATGGGCCTTGCGTGTCGAAGAGGCCGAAGATCCAGTCGTGGCGCTTCGCTCTCTTAGAGTTGGTGAATTGTACCTCTCTCTCGCCTGTGCGAGAGGCTGTTCTAAAGCCGTAGAGGCTTTCTATTCGAACTATGCGCCAGGCATACGCTTGAGTCTTCAGCGCATGAGAATCGGCGATGCAATGGTCGACGATGCGATGCAAACGGTTCTTTTTCGTGTGCTGATTGGGAGCCCACATAGTGCAGCGAAGATCACAAGCTTCGGCGGGCGGGGAAATCTCACGAGTTGGCTACGGGTGGTCGCCATACGCGAGGCTCGTCAGTTGCTTGATCGAGAAGCTCGCGAGATTCCTGTATCCGACGCTGAAGGCGTGCTTGGTGCGGACAGAGACGCTAGCGCCCTCGGAAATCGCAACGATCCCGAGTTGGCTTTGCTGCGTGAGCGATTTCATGAGTACCTGCGCGATGTCTTTCCCGAAGCAGTTGCCAAGCTCTCTAGCCGGCAGCGAGCACTACTTCGGCTCGATACCGTGGATGGCCTGAAACACGGTCAGATTGCCAGCATATACAGTGTCCACCGGACTACGGTTTTGCGGTGGCTCCAGGAGGCGGAACACGAACTCACCTCCCATCTTCGCGATCTGCTGCGAGGTAAGCTGTCGCTGGAAGACGAAGAGTTTTCGAGTCTCTTGCGGGTGGTTCGCAGCGATTTATCGATTTCTGTAGGTCGGGTGCTCCTCGAGCATCAGAGCTCATAGTAAAGAAAAAACGCGATTGGTTGCACACTTGCGTGCGACCAACACTCCTTTCTTAGTGCACTGGGCAATCTTGCCCGAGATGGAAATGAGTACACTTTGAATAGAAGAACGCCCCCCCTTTTTTTGGTACTTACTGCCCTGTGCTTACTGGTTTTGTCGGTCGGCGTGGGTTGTCAACCTAGCGTTGGCAGCGAGGGAAATGTTGACGCGGGTGAGGATGAGAAGGTGCCTCTCCCAGAGAAGACACCCGACATTCCTGATACCCCTGGCGATGCTGGAGATGCTGCAGGCGATTCATGCCGGTGGGCCAATGACGGTGTGTGCGATGAGCCGGCCAACTGCGGGGTTGGCACGGACGCAACGGATTGTAGCGGTGATCCACTTGCACCGGGTGACACCTGCGAATACGCAAACGATGGTGAGTGCGACGAGCCAACGTATTGCCTCGAAGGCACCGATGAAACGGATTGCAGCGGCGGTGGCGGCGGCGCCGGTGGTGGCGGTGGCGGCGGCGCAGATTCATGCGCCTTCGCCAATGACGGCGAATGCAACGAGCCAAACCTGTGCGCTGAGGGCACTGATACGACGGACTGTGCTGGTGGTGGGTCGAGCGGTATTAGTATGGGCGCCTCCTGCGCAAGTTGTGCGGGCAACCCAATTTGTGCCGTACCGACTGCAACCGAATGTGGCAGCTTAGATTCTGGTGCGCCAGGCTGGTGCGTCAGCTCGTTTGGTACCCAAGGTGAATGCACTCAAAGCTGCGCTCTTGAATCCTGCCCATCCGGCTACACCTGTCTAGAGGACGTAGCAGGGCTTGGTGGTGACTTCTGCTACAAGTGAAGATTCACGAAGCTGCGTATTGGAACTCACTCCAGAGCTGAAGTCAGTGCCAGCTTCCAATCAACAAAGGCTGTGCATAGCCCCACATGTGTGGGGTTAGTGCTCTCTTGCGCGTTCTTGCGGCTTCTTGCCTGAGGCTAGGCGGTCCCACACACATCTTCCATGCCCTGCATTGTGCAGGGAACGATGCACATGCCCTGCGTTGCGCCCTGGTCGAAAGCAGCACAAGTGAGACCGGTAGGACACATTGTGGCCTGGTCGCAGATCTGCCCGAGGCTAGCAGCCAGGCCGGTGGGCATGGCATCAGGAGCCGGGGTGGTGTCGGCGTCAGGAGCTACAACAGCGGCGTCCGGGGTATCACCAGCATCACCGTCATCATCACTGCCACAACCGAGGTTGAGAGTAAAAGGCTAGGCCTGCAAACGCTAGACCTCATGGACACCTAGCCTCCGACTTGGCAGACCTGAGTACAGGGGCACGCTAGGCCACGCTACGAGGAGTGTAAGATGACCTAGAGACTAGGATGGCGCTGATGTCCTCGCGAACACCGAGAGAGGCGGTAGCATAGTGAAGCGCCGTATTGCCTTTCGTATCTCGATGATGAAGATCCGCACCCCGCTCCAACAGGACCTCAAGCGCCTGGAATGATCCGGTCTTTGCGACAAGCAAGAGAGCGGTTGCGCCGTCCTTGCCACAGGCATCCACACTTGCCCCGTCATCCAGTTGGCGGCTGACTTTTGCCGCCTGTTCGTCTAGTGCCAGCGGACTTCTCGCGACGGCGAGAAGTTGTGCGTCGGAGCCATCCATAAGGTCCGCTGAGGGTAGTGGAGACTCATGCGGCTGACAATGCCGGCACCTCAACGAGGTCCACAAAGAATGACCGACCCGTTGGGGTCGCTTTGAATTAGCCTGCAATCACTAAGGTTGCAGGCTATTTCTTTGTCCTCTCTGTGTCTCGGGCCCAGCTCGGGGCCATTTCGAATTCACCGCTTCCGAATGCCGAGTAGCTCAGGCTACGGGCAGCCGCCGATGGGGGCACGAGCGGGAGGGGGCCCGTTCTGATCGGCCGAGCCCGTGCACGACCCGCCAAATAAGCCTTCAGCTCTGCGTTCTCCCGCCATGCGGGGATGGTGACACATCCATCGCCCAGCGCTGTCCTTGCGATGCTGTCATCTGGCTCTTGTGCTTCCTCGATCGTCAAAGATGCCAATTCACTGCACCATAGTCCCGGAGTCTCGGTATCGTAGCTACGCTCACGAACTTCCTGGAGCCCGTAGTGTCCAAAATCTCATGGATCCTACGCCGCCTCACGATAGTAGAAGTTGAGGAGGCCGCCGGCGACCGGAACCAAATAGTCGAAACGACGGGCCATGAGAAGCAGGTCGTCCGCCAACAGCCCCTCCTGCTAGGAGCCTTGGCGAGTCTGGCAGGCGGGCAAGCGTTGGCGTGTGCCCCAGTGCGTGGGCTTCACTCATTCGTTTTCGCCGCAATCAACTTCTGAGCCCACACAGCTACGAATGCCGCTGGGCCCGCCGGGCCCAAAAGGTCGAGACAAGAGGTGATGGGCAAGGACCAACAGGAACGAACACTCTCGCCAAGTCCTCGGTATCGTGCCAAGCGCCTGTGATGATTGACTGTTCAGGCACTCAGTGACGAGTGTTCGAATCCCGTTGGGGTCGCCAAAGAAGCACTGCTGCTGCCTATCCGGTCTAAGTACCGGAAGGCACAGCAGGTTTCTGCGGTTCCAAACCCTTCGCCATCATGGGCGAGGCCCTCGGGGAAGAGTACCGCTTGGAACCGTTGGCGGAGTTCGAGCGGGAACTGATGCCAGAGGTTCGCTGCATTGGACATCGCATGTTCGGCGAATGCCAAAACTGCCTCAATATCCAGCTCGTCGAGGTCTGCTTGGTGAAGCTCCATTCGCGCCAGCGCGATGTCCTCCTCGACCCGTGACATCTGGTCTCGGAACGTCTCCTCGTCGAGTAGCCGTTTGTGAACACAGGCCTCGACAAGTCGGTCCTTGCGCCGGCGCAGCTCCTGAAGCTGGCTTTCACACGCGGTTCGCAGCGAAGCGGCTTGCTGCCGGCGGCTCTGCCATGCGTCGATGACGATCTCACGGAACAAGCCGGCAAACTTCGGGTCCGGTTGCACGTCGCAGAGCAGTTCCAAGAACTGTTTATGCATCGTGTCGCGAGGGACGCGAACACCGCAGCCCTTCTTGCGGCATGAGTAATAAGGATACTTCTTGCCGGTGCGATTGCCCGACGAACTGCCGGTCAGCGGCGTGTCACACCGGCCACATTTTACGAATCCACGAAGCGGGAACTCGGGGTTGTTAGTCGCATGAGGTTTTGGGCTTGGTCGTAAGCCCTTGCTCACGGCCTGAGCGCCAAGGAAGGTTCTCTCGTCGACGATTGGATCGAAGTCGCCCCTTACATCGATCTCCCATTTGGGTAGAACGATTCGACCCATCATCAACGGATTCTTCAGCAGACTGGCGAAGGTTTGTGGTGGGACTTTCTTGCCAGACCGACTACGTAAACCAAGAGCTGTTGCGCGATGGAGAACTTCGCTCTTGGTACGTCCGCCGGATGCGTACTCTTGGATTGCTTGTGCGAGTAGTGGCGCTCGCTCGGGGTCGAGCATCATGCTACTGCCGCCTGGTACGCCTTTCATGTAGCCGAGTGGTGGTTGCCAGCTCCAACGACCTTTTTGCACCGAGGCTCGCATTCCCGCGACAGTACGGTCTGCCCGTACGTCGTTGTCAAACTGTGCGAACGCCGAGAGGATGCCTTCCATCAGCTTGCCTGTCGAGGTGTCGTCTATCGGCTCCGTTGCTGAGCGGAGCGTAATGCCGCAGCTCGCGAGGTATGCACGGATGGTCGCATGGTCGTACTTGTCCCGCGCTAGTCGGCTCACCGAGTACACCACTAGGAACTGAACACGACCCTTGTTCTCACGACAGTAGGTCATCATGCGCCGCAGCTCGGGACGGTCTGCCGTCTTCGCTGACTCACCCGGCTCAATGAACACCTGGTCCACGTCAAGGTGGTTGCGGTCGCAGTACAGCTCGCAGTCGCGCTGCTGCGTGCCGAGGCTGTGATTCTCGGCTTGCTCCTTCGTCGAGACCCGACAGTAGACTACGGCACGCAAGCTCACCCCTGCGAGTCTAGACCATCGGTCTCGGTGTTCGCCGCTCTAAGTCCGGTTCCCGACACATCGGACATGTAAGCATCGATGACAAGTTCAGCGAGAACGGCCAGTGCGTGCCGTATCTCCTCGACCTGGCGGTCGGTCATTGGTGCTCCCGGGAGCAGTTGACGGCATTTATCGAGAGACAGCATTGGCTTGGTGCGAGCGTCAAAAAGAGCCGCCAGTCCCGCCAAACTAATAGGAGTCTAGATATTCGTCAAGTACCTGTAATTACTCGTCAATGCGACGAGAAAGTGGTCGGCACTTTCGTTGTAGATACGAACTGTTGCGCAATGTATTCGTCGTTCATTCGACGAGACAGTCGGAGCCCATCGGTTGACGTGCCCCAAATCGCAACATTGCAAGAAGGAAATGCTCGCAGTAAGGTGTGCGCATGAAGTCAATGATCGTGCTCTTGTGTTTGACTGCTTGTGGTCAACAGAGTTCGTCGACCAAGGAGAAGCAGCAAGTCCGAAGCACTCGGGTCGAGTCGGCTGCCAAGAAGGAAGCCATGTCAAAAACCAAAGCCGCGCCCGATGACCTGTTGCAGCACCTGCTAAGGGCACCTACTGATCAGCACCTTTTGATTCCGGGGTTGGGCGCACTTACTACGAAGCGTTACGCTCCTTACACGGGTTCTGATGGCACCGGCGCAGCTGCGAAACACTTGGTTTTTTGGGTGCCCGATGGGGAGCTTCTCGACTCGGTTCGCTCAGGACAAATCCAACCCTTTCCCGCAGCAGCAGATCGGCCAGCGATTCTTGGAGAATGGCAGGCAACCATGGAGGTGGTTCTTCCCCACGAAGAATCGAGCCTATATGCATGGGGGGAGGCGCTCTACGGGGAAATAGTAGGCAGCGGAGAGGTGACCGTGCCCAAGCTCGGGCGTTTCTCGGTCATCGAAATGTCGACAGGGCGGAAGACTGTGCAGTTCAAGGTCGACACAGACCTTCGTCGACGAGTCATTGAGACGCGACAGAGCTCGGAGGACTAACTCTGATTCGCAAGCGCTGACGATTCAGCGCATCCGAGCTGCTAGGTGATACTGAGCATCAGATGCCTGTGCAGCAGGTTGCGCTCCTTACGCTCCGCTTCCCTGAGTTGGGCTTCTTCGGCAAGTACACCGGGGCGATCCGATCCTGGCTCTTCGAGCCCACCGGACAATGCGCCGAGTCCTTTTAGGACTGCTATCGCAGCTCGGACATCACCGTTGTCGATGGCGGTAGCAACAACTTCGGTCGCTGAGCTTGCGACCTGAGCGAGACGTAGCTGCACAGCCCTTTGGAGTTCAATCCGGGCTCCGTTGACCGCTGCCTTGAATGCCCAGTCATCTCGTAGCCAGCGGTGGAGGGTGGAGCGGTCGACTCCTACCTCCTCGGCTGCCTTTGAAACGCTCATGCCACCCACGAGCAGATGCAGAGCACGCGACTGCATGGCTGATAGTTCGTACTCCTGCTCCTGCTCGTCACAGTGTGGCATTGTGTTGCAGTCCGATGCACAAGCCGGTGTTCAAAGAAGGAATGGGAGTACTGGTCGGTAGGGCTGAGCGATGTCTTTTCATGCGCTTGCCACCGAGTAGCCACTAGATACAGCCAGTTGCCGGACCGACTCCATCTCTTGAAGCCAACCATATAGCTGGTTCCAACTCGGGATGCTTGGGGTCGCTTAGAATTATTTTGCCAAGTTAGTTACTTGGCGGGGTTTTTCTTTGTCTCCTTGTGCTTGCTGCCGCCTGGCTGCCACAAGCTATCGATTGCATCAGGTCGAGACGTTTCTACGCTGAGTGACGAGCGAGTGCTTGTGGCCCCGCACTCAATGAGTGCGCAGCGAGAGTCCGCGCCCAAGGCGATAGAAGAGGATCGCCGTTCTCTCGGTCGAGCCACCTTCGTTGAGACGGAGTTCGTAGCCGAGCGTGAACCATCGAAACTGGTACGACATTGACAGTCGAGCGCCAATGCAGGGGCCCGCCGATGCGTAGCCTCCGGGAATCGTCAACTGAGCATCTGGAGAGTCGTACCAGGTGGCGGAAAGAGCAGTCCGAGCATCGAATCCCGCATCCCTATAGCTGACCGCAACCTCGGGGTAGAACCAGCGGACTCCGGTGCGATAGGCTACCTGACCATCGAGGGCGGGAGAAATCGCTGTGTGCCGACCTAGCGGGAATGTCGCACGAACATTGAGCCCAGCAATGGCGCCAACCCGGCGACTGGCGGGGTAGGTATCCTGAAGTGTGTCGTCTAGCGTTCTTCCCGCCATGATGATCCGATGGCCCAAGTCCTGAAGCCGTGCACCGCCAAGGTTGCCTGCCAAGACCGACCCGGCTCGCGGAGTGACGGCAAGAGCGATGGATGGAAACTCGAAGGTAGCTGCGCTGGTGAGCTCGATCAGATCCCAGCGACGTCGCCCACCATTCGATTCGGTTATCCAGCGATACCTAGCTCCAATCGCTACTGTGCGAAGCGCCCCGCGATCAACGTGGAGGCCAAGGAGTGCTTCGACATCGGCGGTGAAGCCATCATCGTCGAGCGTGGCGGCAAAGAGGTCGTTCCACCAAGCCAGCTCAAGGGTGGCCGGGTAATCGATCTCCTCGGCATCAGCGCGTCCACACAGAGCCAGAATCGACAATACTGTCAAACAGATGATCGTCTTGGGGCGGCCAACCGGGACTCCCACGAGGTGTCGACCTTGTCTTAGGAGCGCAATTGACAAGATGAATGGATAGCACACTTGTGCATGGAAATAGCCTTGTATGTCAATCATGCAAAGCCAGCTTTGCTGCCCTCCCTGACATATTGCCTTGCGCAAGCCTGACTTGGGAAGACCGCGCTGCTCCAGACACCATTGTCGAACTTCTCTCAAGAATCGGTGGCGCTCCCTTGCCAGAGTTCGTCCCAGTCAACAAGGAATCGAGCATGGACGACAAAAACGGGTCCTTTCCTGTGGTCGCTCACCTCTTCCCAGTAGAGAGCATTCGGCGTCCGGCCCGCCATCGACAAAACCATCGGCGATAGATGTCAATATAGTTGGCGCCTCTTCTAGGTTAATTTCGTAGTCGCTCCATGGTCTCTTTGTCGGGGTTAAGAAATACTTCGCAGGGAGACTTCCATGTTCGCGTATCACCAGACCATCGACGAGGGTTGCGCTT
>JAAEPE010000117.1 GCA_024222395.1 Myxococcales bacterium | reverse complement strand
GGACGACAAACAAAAAGCGTTGATGGATCAGATCATCGCGCTCACTGAGTAGCGAGAGCGTTTGGCCCCAGACGTGCGGAGCAATAGAAGGACTCGATGATCCCGTGGGAGAAACTGGCTAAGGGCAAGGCGCCCGATGGCCAAGTCCTTGAGTTGCGCCGCCGCGGCCATGAGTATCTGATTTACGCAGGCGGTTACGACTTGATGTCGAGTGAGGATGATACTTCCTCTCTTGCATTGAGCGAGTACGGCTGCGCACATCTTGGGGGCACCAAGAAGGCGCGAGTCCTCGTTGGTGGCTTGGGGATGGGATACACGCTCAGAGCAGCGCTCGACCAAGTTAGCGAGTCTTCGACGGTCGAGGTTGCTGAATTGGTTTCCTCGGTTGTTGAGTGGAACCGGGAGTGGCTGGGCGAACTTGCGGGCTGCCCGCTTGATGATTCTCGCACTCGACTCTTGCTGGAGGATGTTCGGAAGCCGATTCGCGCTGCGAAGAATTCCTACGATGCCATTCTCCTCGACGTGGACAATGGCCCAGATGCGCTCGCGCACAAGCAGAACGACGGCCTGTATGGCAAGCGTGGAATCGACTCGGCCTACGACGCTCTGAAGACAGGCGGAGTCTTCGGGGTTTGGTCCTTCGATGATGATCCGGGATTCACTCGCCGCCTTGAGAAGCGCGGCTTTGCGGTTCAGACGCATCGGGTATCGGCGTCCAAGAAGGGGCGTGGCCGGTGCCATCAAATCTGGGCGGCTCGAAAGGGTCGCTAGGGCAAGCGCAGGTCGCCGCCCCATTAGTGGTTCGCTTCGCCTATGCGGCTTCGCTCAGAGCCGTACAGACGTTGAAGCAGTAGTCGCCGACCTTTTCCATGTTGGTCATCATGTCGAGGAAGATGAGCCCCTCGCGCACGTTAACGTCACCATCCTGCATGCGTCTCGCGTGGCTCTTGCGGCTCTTGTTTCGAAGATTATTGATCTTATCCTCGAGCAGCTTGACCTCGGCCAACGACTCTTCGCCATCCGGCCCGAGGCACCTCTCTGTTGCCTGTAGGAAGTCTCCGACCAGGACCATCATTTCGTCCAGCTCTTCCTGCGTCTGCTCGGAGAAGGTGTATTTCTTCTCCCAGCGTCGTTCTGCGAGCAGGACGAGATTCATGCAGTGGTCACCGATGCGCTCGACGTCGTTGGCGATTTCAAGGAACGTGCTGACACTTCGGCCAACGCTTAGAGAAGTTCCAGAGCGCGCGAGTTGTGAGCAGAAGTCGATGATCTCCTCCTCCATCTCGTCGGTCTTCTGCTCTTCGCGTTTGATGTCATCGACAAGGTTGCCGAGCTTCTTTTCGGGATTGCCGATGACTTCTTTGAGATTGCCGAACATATCGGTGCAGACTCTTACCATGTTCTGAAGTGCTCGGCGGGCCTCAACGGTTGCGAGCTCGGGGGTTCCCTGAAGGCCCGTGCTAAGGAAGTGTAAGTGCGCTCGTTCGGTCTCGCCTTCGACGAGAGGAACGAGCCAGAGCACGACCTTCTCGAGTTGGCTAACCAAAGCCGCCAGAATTACGGTCACTATGATGTTGAATGTGGTGTGAAACGCTGCCACGCGGGAGACCAATATTATGGGATCGTCCGCATCGCCCGGTACGATCAGCGTCATTATCTCCAAGAGCGGTGCAATGAAGGGAAGGATCATCAGGACCCCCAGGATATTGAAG
This sequence comes from Myxococcales bacterium, assembly GCA_024222395.1. GTDB lineage: Bacteria > Myxococcota_A > Polyangia > Haliangiales > Haliangiaceae > NORP324. The sequence continues at coordinate 8,422 of JAAEPE010000117.1, read as the reverse complement.
AGCGTGTGGAAGTGAGCAACACGCTTAGCGTTTCGGTTGGCACCGATAACAGCGAGTTGAGCCGTAATGGTTGTGCCGACGTTGGCCCCAAGTGCCATGGCAGCAGCAAGGTCGAGGCCAATCCACTGCTTGGCAACCATAGTGAGGATGATCGCAGTCGAAGCTGAGGAAGACTGGACAATAACCGTGATGAGAACACCGGCAATAATGAAGAGTAGGATCGACCCAAAGCCGAATCCTGTGAGGCTATTTAGGAGATCATAGAGCGCTGGATCTTCTTTGAGGTCTGGGAGTCCATCCTTGAGAAATTTGAGACCAAGGAAGAGCAAACCAAAGCCGACCATCACTTCAGAAATCTGTCGACTGCGAGGGCTGCCGAGGAACGAGAGCGGAAAGCCAATGCCGATGATGGGAAGAGCGAAGCTAGAGATTTCCATCTCGAATCCGATGAGGGCAATGATCCACGCGGTAAGCGTCGTACCTATATTGGCACCCATTACCAGCCCCATCGCTTGGGTTAGCGAGAGCAGGCCAGCGTTCGCAAACGATACGACCAGAACAGTCGTCGCACTTGATGACTGAACGGCGCAGGTTACAAGAAAGCCGCTTACAACGCCGGCAAATCGATTGACGGTCAGCTTTGCGAGAATGGAACGCAGCCGATTGCCCGCCATCTTTTGCAGGCCATCGCTCATCACGCGAAGACCAAAGAGGAAGACACCTAGACCACCAATAATCGTGAGGATACTGTTCATTTTACTCTGTCACAGTTTGGTTGGAGTTGCGTTTGAGCAGAGCAAACGGGACCGGCACTCTCTCGTCAAGGGCAAGCCGCGAAATTGGGCACTGTCAGCGTCAGAAGGTAGAGTGCCTCGGTGCACAGGGCCCGCACCGATCTCCTAATCCCCACCCTTAGCGAGGTCTGGGGCTATTCGGCGTTGCGGCCAGGACAGGACGTGGCGATCCAGGCCTGGGCCGAGGGCAAGGAAGTCATCGCCCTCCTGCCGACAGGTGGCGGCAAGTCCATGTGCTACCAGCTGCCGGCCTTGGTGGAGCGGGCGCTCGGTCGTGGTACCACACTGGTGATTTCGCCTCTTATTGCGCTGATGCAGGATCAAGTGGATTCGCTGATGGGGCGGGGCGTTACGGCAGCAGCCCTCAATTCGCATCTCTCTCGCTACGAGCAAGAAGAGGTCGAAGCGGCCCTGGAAGCCGAGCTTCTTGATGTACTCCTGGTTTCGCCGGAGCGGGCCGCAAAGTCGCAGTTTCGCGAGCTCATCCGCGGCTGCCAAATCGCACTAATCGCAGTCGACGAGGCGCACTGCGTGAGTTCCTGGGGGCATGATTTTCGCCCTGAATACATGCGGCTCGACGAGCTTCGCGAGGTGGTGGATGCACCCGTCATGGCTCTCACCGCTACGGCCACTCCGCGAGTTGTCTCAGAGATTATCTCAGGCCTAGCGATGCGCGACTGCGAGGTCATTCGGGGCGACTTTGCCCGACCGAATTTGCACTTCTCGGTTTCGCTGGAAAACGGTAAGGACGCCCGTTTGGAGGCCATCATCACCCTCTTGGAAGACAAGGGCATGCGCGGCAATACCGGTGAGAGCAAGGCCATCATTTACTGCGCATCGCGGAAAAAGGTCGAGACCATCGCCGCCGAGTTGCGGTCGGCGAACTTTCGCGTCGGCTTCTATCACGGCGGCCGAAACCAGGATGATCGCCACAAAGCACAGAGTGCCTTCGAGGCGGGGCGCACCAGAGTCTTGGTCGCCACCAACGCATTCGGCATGGGCATCGATTATCCGGACGTTCGCGTGATTGTGCACGCCCAGGCGCCGGGTAGCCTGGAGGCGTATTACCAGGAGGCTGGGCGCGCTAGCCGAGATGGGGAGCCGGGCTACTGCCTTATGTTCTTCTCTGCCGGCGACATGGTCTTGCAGCGGCGGCTGGTGCGCGATGCCAAAGATCGCTCTCGCTCCAATGAGGCACTGGCTGGGCTCGAGGCCTACGCAATGTCGAGCCGATGTCGGCAAGAGTTGCTCTGTCTGCATTTCTCCCCGGATGCGGAGGTTGCCGCCTGCGGATGTTGCGACCTTTGTACCAATGGGGATGCGGTTGTTTCGGCGCTTGAGGAGCAGCGGGCGGCCAAGCTCGCATCGATTGAGGCGCTGGGTGACTACGAACTCGACATTATCGTGGCCGCGGTGGCTAACTTGCGGAAGCCCGTGGGTAAGACCTCCTTGGCGCGGGCGCTGCGCGGTAGCAAGGCGAAGGCGCTTCGCAAGTACGGGCTTCAAAATTTGCCAGAGCATGGTGCACTCAAGGCGCGAAACGAGCTCTCGATCTGCGCGGCTATAGACGGTCTTCTCCGAGATCGCAGGCTCGCCCCCAAGGGGCAGAAGTATCCGACCGTCTGGCTGCCGAACAAGCCGGTGCGGGCTGGGGCTAAAACCACCTCAAAAGCCGGGGCAAAGACATCAGCAAGCCGGGCTGGGGCGGCCACAAAAGCGAGCATGCGCCGTGGCAAGGCTCAGGGCTCAAACCTGCACAGGGCCCTCGAGCTGTACCGAAGCCGAACCGCAAAGAAGCTGCGCTGGAAGCCCTATATGGTGATGCACAATAAGGTTATCGCCCAGATCGACGAGAAGCGGCCAAAGAGTCTGGACGAGCTCTACGAAATCGACGGGCTGGGGCCGGCCAAGGTCGAGCAGTTTGGCTACGAACTGCTTGATATCGTGCGGCGTTACGACCATTAACGTCTTGACCTGCCCTTGTGCCGCGTGTTTGCTTCACGCGGCTATGACAGTAAAAATGGGTATCGTCGGTCTTCCCAACGTGGGCAAGTCCACACTCTTCAACGCTCTCGCGAGCGGCGGTGCAGAAGCCGCCAACTTTCCGTTCTGCACCATCGAGCCGAATGTCGGAATGGTTACCGTTCCCGATCCGCGTCTGGCTCGTCTCGCTGAGATTTACGGGTCCAAGCAGTGCCTCTACGCGACTCTCGAGTTTGTCGACATCGCCGGGCTCGTCAAGGGCGCATCAAAAGGCGAGGGCTTGGGCAATCAGTTCCTGGCCAACATTCGCCAGACCGATGCTATTGCGCAAGTTGTCCGCTGCTTCGACGACGACAACATCGTGCACGTACACGGCGGCATCGACCCAATTGGTGATGTGGAGGTGATCGATACCGAGCTTGGGTTGCGAGACCTTGAGAGCGTCGAGAAACGCTTAACTAAGAGCAGCAAGCTAACCAAAGCCGCCGGCAATGCCGCCGCTACTGCAAAGATGGAAGTCGCGCTTCTCACACGGGTCGTCGAGCGTCTCAATGACGGCAAACCGGTTCGCGGCATGGAGTTTAGTGACGATGAGCAGCTGGTCATGGATGAGCTACAACTTCTCACCGCCAAGCCCGTGCTCTTCGTTGCCAACGTTTCAGAGGATCACGCAGGGGACCCCGAGGACTCGGAACACTACCAGAAGCTTGCCAAGCTAGCCTGCGAGCAGGACGCCGAGATTGTCGCAGTGAGCGCTGCCATCGAGAGTGAGGTCGCACAATTGCCACCTGAAGATAGGCCAGAATTTCTTGAGACTTTGGGGCTCGATGAGCCTGGCCTCAATCGTGTGATTCGCTCGAGCTACAAGCTGCTCGGCCTGCAGACCTATCTCACTGCGGGTCCAAAGGAGACCCGTGCATGGACGGTTCGCATCGGTGCCAAGGGGCCCGAGGCTGCCGGCGTCATTCACTCGGATTTCGAGAAACACTTCATTCGCGCCGAGGTGATGCGCTACGAGCTTCTTGATGAGCTGGGTTCTGAGGCCAAGGTCAAGGCTGCCGGCAAGCTGCGGGTTGAGGGCAAGGAGTACGTCGTGCAAGATGGCGACGTCATGAACTTCCTAACCAGCGCGTAGTGGTGACTTCTATGGCCGAGTCGGAAGAGGAAGAGCGCAGTGCAGACCTCGGTGCGCGAGTTGATGCCGCCATCGAAGTTCTGCGGGACCTGCGTGACGATCGCCGACTCATGGCCACCCTCACGGAAGAGCAGAATAGAAATCTTCTTACCTTCGCAGGCCAAGTCGCCAGGCCCGGTCCATGGGCGAAGCGTGAGCTTTCTCGAGAGAATCGCAAACGCCGTCGTGAGCAGCTGCGCAATAGCGATGAGAAGGTCTTGGCCGGCACAGGGATACGGGCAAAACGCCGGGAACTTAGCTACCAAACACCGAAGTTCATCACCCCGCCGACCGCGCCGGGCGAATCGATGAATGCGCTTGGTGAGGGGCCGACGCTTGAGGCATCGCGAAACTGCTACATCTGCAAGGAGGAGTTTCGCGAGCTGCACTTCTTCTATGACTCGATGTGCCAGAGCTGCGCTGAATTGAATTACGCGAAGCGCACACCTGTAGCAGATCTGAGTGGCCGAGTTGCATTGGTGACAGGAGCCAGAGTCAAGATTGGTTATCAGGCCGCCATCATGCTGCTAAGGGCTGGTGCGCGGGTGATTGTTACGACGCGATTTCCCAGAGATGCGGCGAAGCGCTATGCCGCAGAAGACGATGCGGCGGATTGGGCGGGAAGGCTCGAGATTCACGGGCTGGATTTGCGTCACACCCCAAGTGTCGAGGCCTTTTGTCGACACATGCTCGGCACGCACTCGCACCTCGATTTCATCATCAACAACGCATGCCAAACCGTTCGCAGGCCCTCGGGCTTCTACCAGCATCTCATGGATGCGGAGCGCGAAGCCGTGGCGCGACTTCCGGAGCGTGAACAGAGCTTTCTGGCGTCCTACGAGTCATCCGAGCGTCTTACTAGGCCTTCGGAAGAGGCGATTGGTTTGCAGGAATCGGCTGCGCTATCCCAGGTCCCTTTACTCCGTGAGGATTTGGACCGCGATACTAGTATCTTCCCTGCAGGACAGCTAGACCAAGATCTCCAACAGGTTGACCTGCGCAAGGTAAACAGCTGGCGGTTGCCCCTGGCTCAAGTGAGTTCCGTAGAACTCTTAGAGGTGCAGCTCGTCAATGCGGTGGCGCCCTTTGTACTCAATGCCAGGCTCAAGCCGCTCATGTTGCGCGAACCTTCCTCCGACAAGCACATCGTCAACGTCTCGGCGGTGGAGGGGCAGTTTTACCGGGGCTACAAGACCGACAAACACCCCCACACCAACATGGCGAAGGCTGGGCTCAACATGATGACGCGCACCTCTGCTGTGGACTATGTACGGGATGGCATTCACATAAACAGCGTCGACACAGGCTGGGTGAGTGACGAAGACCCGGTCGAGATTGCGGAGCGAAAGACGCTTGAGCACAGGTTTCATCCCCCTCTGGACATCGTCGATGGAGCAGCACGTATCGTCGACCCAATCTTTAGCGGAATCGCTACAGGGAAGCATGTATGGGGATTATTCTTAAAAGACTACGGGCCGACGGCATGGTGAGATTTGCGATTCTCTTGGGAGTGTTTCTCGCTGCGTGCGGTGGCTCGGATGTGGCGGATGGGCCTGATGCCGCCGCTGGCACGGTGGATGCGGCCGACTTGGCGGATGCGGTATCCGAGTTCCCAGGACCGGGCTTTGGGCAAATCTCCGGCGAGTGCGACGTCTTTGACGACGAGCTCATCTCCACGCAGCCCTCTCTTGTTCACTCAGCCTTTGATTTTGAACGCCTCTATGTGGAGGCTGACGAAGGCATGCTCTCAGTCGGTGGGCGACGGATCATCGGGGATGGCAACGCAGGTGGGAGCTCTGTACTCAGCGAAGTGTTCGCCTTCGAGATGCTCAAGCGATGTGAGGCTGCTGAGTTGCTCAAAACGGAGACGCAAATCTCTTACGACTCTCAGGGCAAGCTCACAGACTTTCTCGCAGAGATAGATTCCGAGAAGATCGGTGTGAGCGTCACAAGGGCTGTGGGGTTTCCTTTCGACGATCCGTACGAACTCGCTCAAGCGAGTAGTCTCTTGGAAGGGAAACTTGGCGACATTCTGCAAAGTTCAGAGAATGTCTCAGCGGATGACCGCTGGCGGAAGCAAATCTTGGCTGTCCTTGCCTACGCACCGGAGCACGCCGATGTCTTGGCTCAGGCCTGGGAGACAATCGATGCCACCACACGGGCCGATACCATCGTGCACATCATGGTGACCAATGGCCAAGACGACTTCATATACTGCGACGGTGCGTGTCCGTAGGGCTTGGTGACTATGGCTGACATTCTCCTCTGCTCACTGAATGCGAAATTCGCCCACAGCTCGCTGGGGCTCCGCTATCTCTACGCCAACCTTGGAGAGGTGCGCGCACGAGCCGAGATTCTCGAGTTCATTTGGAACGAGCGCCCTTGCGACCTTGTGGAGTCGATTCTGCGGCACGAGCCCAAAATCGTCGGCCTCGGTGTGTACATCTGGAACGCCGTCCAGACCTTGGAAGTCGTTCGGATTCTCAAGTCCGTTCGCCCCGAAGTTGTTGTGGTTTTGGGGGGACCAGAGGTGAGCCATGAGAGCGAACTCCAGGAGATCGTTGCACTCGCCGACTACACCGTGAAGGGCGAAGGGGAGGTGGCTTTGGCCTCGCTTGCCAAGTCGATACTCGTTGATGGCCAGTCGCCTGCTGTGCGAATTATTGAGGGAGGCACGCCCAAATTGGACGACTTGGTCTCCCCCTACGCCTACTACGGCGACATGGACGTCGAGAAACGATCAATCTACGTCGAGGCATCTCGCGGCTGTCCCTTTCGTTGTGAATTCTGCCTCTCCTCCCTCGATTTGGCGGTGAGGCAGTTCCCACTCCAGCCATTTCTCGCCGATATGAAGGTGCTCATTGATCGCGGAGTGCGCCAATTCAAATTCATCGATCGCACCTTCAATCTCAGTCCTCGGATCTCTTCAGCGATTCTAGAATTCTTCCTAGAGCATGTCGAACTCGGGCTATTCATACACTTCGAAATGGTTCCCGATAGGCTGCCGCGAGCGCTTCGAGAGGCCGTGGCGAAGTTTCCCGAGGGCAGCATTCAATTTGAAATAGGCATCCAGACCTTCGACGAGGGGACCTCAGAGCGAATCTCTCGCGTACAAGATCTGGAGCGACTCGCAGACAACATGGAGTTCCTCACGACCCAGACCCACGTGCACATTCACGCGGATCTAATCATCGGCTTGCCGGGCGAAGACATGGAGTCGTTCGCGAGAGGCTTCGATCGCCTGGTGGGAATTGGCCCACATGAAGTGCAAGTGGGAATCCTAAAACGCCTTCGAGGCACCGCCATCATTCGTCACAGCGAGGCCTATGAAATGGTCTATTCGGCAGTTCCGCCGTATGAAATCTTGCAGAACAACCAGCTCTCCTTCGAGACACTATCGCGCCTCAAACGATTCGCACGCTCGTGGGACCTTGTTGCCAATCGCGGCAACTTCCAAGAGAGTTGCGCGCTCTTGTGGAACGACTGTGGCCCGTTCAAAGGCTTCTTGCGATTCAGTGATTGGCTATTCGAACAGGTCGGACACTTCACGGGCATAGCTCTCGATAGGCTTGTGAAACTGATGCTCGAGTACCTGACAATGGTGGCCCCAACCCCAATCGAGAAGCTCGAAGCCGCGCAAGTTCTGGGACGCGACTACACTCGATCGCGTGGACGCGTGCCATCGTTTCTCGCTGACATCACTGGCGAGAGCACGCGCTTCCGCCCGGTAGGTGAGCAGCAGAAGGGCGCGACGCCGAAGCGGCAAGCGCGTCATCTGCCGACAGACTCGGAGTAGCACGTCGGGGCACTGGTAGTGCATCATTCTTTCTGCAAATTGGCCGCAGCGTAAGCCGTAGGCCATGGTTCATCCTCTTTTTCACCACAAAAGAAGGCTCCTCAGCAGAATCTGTGGGTCATCGGCTTCTCCGGTAGCTGCCCTATGGTGTGATAGAGGGCTATTTCGGTGGCTTTGAGGGTTCTAAAGCCGTAGCTTTTTCTGAAGGTCAGTTTCAACCGGTTGTTTTGCCCCTCGACGGCCCCCAGCGATACGCTGTCTCTGGCCTTGATCCAGTTGAGAAGCAACTGCCGGTGTCGTCGTAGTTGACGAGCCATCTTCTTCATGCGCTCGATGCGCGAGCGCATGGCCCGGGTACCCCACTGCTCTAAGAATTTGCCTGCCCAGGCGGGCGACACGTAGTCCCAGAATCCCTGGAAGCTCTCTTTGAGCAAATAGGCGCAGAAGGTCTTCAGGTTTCTGTGCTGCTCCAGCTGGGCGAGCTTCGCCGCTTGTTTCTCGGTGAGATTCTCGGGGCGCTTGAGGATGGACCAGCGAGCGTTCTTCAAAACGTCGATGCCCTGGGCTGCGAGTTCTTTGGATTCGGTGGCGCGGACTTTGTCGATGGCCATGTTCATGTTCTTGGCGATGTGAAATCTGTCCAACAGATGCATCATCTTCATGCCCTTCTTCTTG
>JAAEPE010000116.1 GCA_024222395.1 Myxococcales bacterium | reverse complement strand
ATGATCGGTCTGATGGTCCTGCTTTCCCGATTGCAGCGTTGCTCATTTCGTCATTTGCCCCGGCAAAATCCTCATTCGCGCCTTGCACTCGAAGAATCAGAACTCACCATCCTCGGTCATTCTTTTCGCTCGACGGTCTAGCTTCCGCCAATTCTGAGCGTGTCGAGTTGAGCCCGAGCCCAGTCGAGGCGCGCCTTCAGAGTGCGGTATTCGGCGTCGAGTGCGCCTTTCCAGTCGTTCACTTTGGCTTCGGTCTCAGCGACTTCCGCCTTCGCAGCCTCGGCGTCGATCTTGTCGACAGCGCAGGCCTGCTCACAGAGCACCTGCACCTCACCGTTTGGCTCAACTTCGAGGAAGCCCGGTCCGACAGCGAAATGCTGCTTCTCGGTGGCCTCGCCTAGAGTCACAACGCCGGCGTGCAGCTCGGATAGGAATGGCACGTGGCCTTCCAAGATCTCGAACTGTCCAAGGCGACCCGGCGCCAAGACGGCGTCGGTATCAGCTTGTGCGACGGGCCCCTGCGGGGTGACCACGTTGACTTTGAGGTTGGTGCTAGCCATCGAACTAGCCTGCCTTTGCGACTAGCTCTTCGGCCTTCTTGAGCGCGCTCTCCATGTTGCCGACCAGGTGGAATGCCTGTTCAGGAACATCGTCGTGCTTGCCATCAAGAATCTCCTCGAAGCCTTGGATGCTCTCTTCGAGAGTCACGTAGGCGCCCGGAGTACCGGTGAAAATCTCAGCGACGAAGAAGGGCTGGCTGAGGAATTTCTCGATCTTACGAGCTCTGGCAACCGTTGCCTTGTCTTCCTCTGAAAGCTCGTCCATGCCGAGAATTGCGATGATGTCCTGAAGGTCCTTGTAGCGCTGAAGCACCTCTTGAACTCGGCGGGCCACGGTGTAGTGGTGCTCTCCAACGACCTCTGCTGAGAGAATCGAAGAAGAGGAATCCAGAGGATCCACTGCCGGGTAGATGCCTTTCTCGGTGAGAGCACGGTTGAGAACCGTGGTTGCATCGAGGTGGGCGAATGCTGTTGCAGGAGCGGGGTCGGTCAAGTCATCGGCAGGAACGTAGATGGCCTGCACCGAAGTAATCGAACCGTCTTTCGTTGATGTAATGCGCTCCTGAAGACCACCCATCTCCGTTGCCAGCGTTGGCTGGTAACCCACAGCAGAAGGGATACGTCCGAGAAGGGCGGATACCTCAGAACCTGCTTGGGTGAATCGGAAGATGTTGTCGACGAAGAGAAGCACGTCTTGCTTGTCTACATCGCGGAAGTACTCAGCAATGGTGAGAGCGGTGAGTGCAACCCGGCTACGAGCTCCGGGAGGTTCGTTCATCTGACCGTAGACGAGTGCAGTCTTGTCGAGAACGCAGCCACCGCCAGAGAGCTTGGATTCCGCCATCTCGTGCCAAAGGTCGTTTCCTTCGCGAGTACGCTCACCGACGCCCGCGAATACGGAGTAACCACCGTGTGCTTTCGCGAGGTTGTTGATGAGCTCCATGATGAGAACGGTCTTGCCGACGCCAGCGCCGCCAAAGAGACCAATCTTGCCACCACGGCGGTAGGGAGCGAGAAGGTCGATGACCTTGATGCCCGTTTCGAAGGATTCAACAGCCGTGGACTGGTCGGTGAAGTTCGGAGGCTTGCGGTGAATCGGATCGTGACGAGTTGCCTCGATAGGACCTTTTTCGTCCACCGGTGCGCCAACAACGTTGAGGATACGTCCGAGAACGCCTTCTCCAACCGGAGCCATGATTGGGCCGTTGGTGTTGGTTGCTTCCATGCCTCGAATGAGTCCATCGGTACCGTCCATGGCGATGGCGCGAACCATCTTCTCGCCAAGGTGCGTTGCAACTTCGCACGTTAGGTTGTCCTTCTCAGGCCCAAGCGATGGGTTTGTGATGAGAAGTGCAGTTCCGATTGCGGGTAGGTCGGCGTCGAAAGCAATGTCGACAACGGGGCCGATAACCTGGGTAAGGCGTCCGACTGAGTTTTTTGAGGTGGCCATTTTGTTTCCTGTGTCTAACCTTTGAGCGACTCAGCGCCCGAAACGATTTCGGTAAGTTCGGTAGTAATCGCGGCCTGACGGGCGCGGTTGTAAGTGAGAGTAAGCTTGTCGATCATTTCGCCTGCGTTGTTGGTCGCAGAGTCCATGGCGCTCATTCGAGAGCCAAGTTCAGACGCGATCGACTCGAGACCCGACTTGAATATGCTGTTTTGCACTGCAAGCGGGACCAAGTGATCGAGAAGGTCTTGCTTTGATGGTTCGTAGACGAAGTCGCCGGCTCCTGCGTGCTCCTCGCCCTCTGACTCTTCGCGAACGGCCGGTTCAACAGGCAGCACCTGCATCAGCGTCACGTTCTGCGTCATCGCACTCACGAACTCGTTGTAGAGCACGACAACGCGGTCGACTTTGTCTTCGAGAAACTCGTCGACGATCTCGTTGGTGAGCTCGCGAGAGAACTCAAGTGCGGTCTCACCGGTTGGAGCGAGACGGAAGTCGAGGATGTTCTCCACGAAGCGACGCTTGCTGTAGTCGTTGCCCTTGCGGCCAACGATGCGCAACTTGACGTCTTTGTCTTTCCAATCCTCTTTGAGGAGCTCGGCAACCCTACGGTTGATCTGAGCATTGAATCCGCCTGCTAGCCCTTTGTCCGAGGTCATGACGACCAGCAAAATGCGGTCGCCGGTCTTCTCGGCCAAGAGTGGGTGGGCGTCGCGACCGGCATGCTCTGCCAAGTCTCCGACAACTCGGCTAAGAGCTTCGGAGTAGGGGCGAGCGGCAGTGATTGCCTCTTGCGCCTTCCGCAGTCGAGCAGCCGCGACCAGTTTCATGGCGCGAGTGATCTTCTGCGTATTCTTGACGGAGCCGATCCGTTTTCGAATGTCTTTGAGGGATGCCATTGGCTAAGAACCTAGCTTTCGACGCTGAATGATTTGCCGAACTCTTTGAGAGCGGTGTTGAGACCGTCCTCATCCTCAAGCTTCCCAGTCGAGCGAATCGCATCCAGGATCGCTTTCTTGGGGCCCTGGAAGTACTCAAGTAGTTCCGCTTGGTAGCGGCCGACGGCACCGACTGGGAGCTCGTCGATGTAACCGTTGAGACCGGCGTAGATGGAGACGACTTGCTCTTCCATTGCCAACGGTGCGTACTGACCTTGTTTGAGAAGCTCGACCATTCGCTCACCACGAGCAAGCTGCATCTGCGATGCCTTATCGAGGTCGGATGCGAACTGCGCGAATGCTGCCAGCTCGCGATACTGAGCAAGCTCGAGGCGGAGCTTGCCAGCAACCTTCTTCATGGCCTTAGTCTGTGCAGAACCACCGACGCGAGACACCGAGATACCAACGTTAACAGCGGGGCGAACACCGGAGTTAAAGAGGTCGGACTCGAGGAAGATCTGACCATCGGTTATCGAAATCACGTTGGTCGGAATGTATGCCGAGACATCGCCAGCCTGGGTCTCAATGATAGGCAGAGCTGTGAGTGAACCTGCGCCGAGCTCGTCGTTGACTTTACAAGCGCGTTCGAGAAGGCGGCTGTGAAGGAAGAATACGTCGCCTGGGTACGCCTCGCGTCCTGGAGGACGGCGAAGGAGCAGCGACATCTGGCGGTAGGCAACAGCTTGCTTGGAAAGGTCATCGTAGATGATGAGAGCGTGTTGGCCGTTGTTGAGGTAGTGCTCAGCCATGGTCACACCGGTGTAGGGTGCGATGAACTGAAGCGGGGCAGGCTCGGAAGCGCCGGCGAGGACCACCGTGGTGTACTCCATGGCCCCAGCCTTCTTGAGGCGGTCAACAACAGCAGCAACCGTGGATTGTTTCTGGCCGATGGCGACGTAGAAGCACTTAACGTCCTGACCTTTTTGATTCAGAATCGTATCGATGGCGATGGCCGTCTTGCCGGTACCGCGGTCACCAATGATGAGCTCGCGCTGGCCACGACCGATTGGAATCATCGCGTCGATGGATTTGATGCCGGTCTGCATGGGCTCGTGAACCGATTTACGAGCAACAATGCCAGGAGCCTTGGTCTCAACTTGGCGCCTTTCTTTGGTAGTGAGAGCAGGGCCGCCATCAATGGGCTCACCGATTGCGTTCACAACACGACCGAGAAGCTCGTCGCCGACAGGGACCGATACGATCTCGCCGGTGCGCTTTACGACGTCACCCTCTTTGATGAGGTCGGAGGCACCAAGGAGAGCGACACCGACGTTGTCTTCCTCGAGGTTGAGAACCATGCCGGAAACGGTGGCACCGTCTTCAGAGTGGAGTTCGAGAAGCTCGCCTGCCATTGCGCCAGAGAGGCCGTAGACGCGGGCGATACCGTCGCCGGTTGTAAGAACCGTCCCCGTCTCCGTGACTTCGACTTTCTTGTCGTAGTCTTGGATTTGTTGTCGGATGATGTTGCTAATCTCTTCGGCTCTGATGTCCATCGAAGTGTCCTAGGTACGTGTACGGTGTGTAGTTGGTAGTAAGAGGAATGTGCAATGACTTGGCAAGAGGGCCGAGCTAGTTGCCCAAGCTGCGTCCAAGTTCGCGGAGTTGAGTGCGAATGCTGCCGTCGTAGACAAGGTCTCCGACTTTGGCGATGAGGCCACCCAGCAATGCGGGATCCTCTGTTGTCTCTAGCTGGATCTTCTTGCCCGAGAGGTTCTCGAGTGTGGCCTTCAGCTCGGTCTCTTGCACAGAGTTGAGCTCTACTGCCGAGGTGACCTCAGCGGTAATCTGCCCCGAGTTCTCGCCAATCATCGCCGAGAGTTCGCGGCTGATATCGGGCAGTATGTTAAGCCGCTCACGATCGAGTAGGAGCTTTGAGAAGTTCGTGACCGTCTTGGATGCGCCGATGCGCTGCAAGATGCTCAAGACGATCTTCTCTCGGTCGTCGCGAGGGAAGACCGGATTGGTGAGTATGCCAGTGAGCTCACTCGATGCTTTGATGGCATTTGCCATGCTCGCAACGTCTTGGCCGATGCGCTCGTACGAGCCATCTTCGAGACCAATTTCCATAAGTGCTTTGGCGTAGCGCCGTGAAAGGCTTCCTGAGGACATTAGGCGGCTCCTCCCTTGCCTTCAGCAGCCTTGCCCGACTTAAGGTCAGAAATGAAATTGGTGAAGAGGGTGTTGTGGTCGGCTGGTGAAGCTTTCTGGCTAAGAAGCTTCTCTGTTGCTTCGGTGGCCTTAGCGATCACCTCGCGCTCAAGCTCGCGCTTCGCTGCCAAGAACTCGGTCTCGATGCGGTCTTCCGCATCTTGCCTCATGCGCTCTGCTTGCTTTTCCGCATCCACGACGATTTGCTCACGCTCAGTTTCTGCGTCTCTGCGAATCTGCTCGATGAGGGCATTCACTTCTGCATCTGCATCTTTGATGCGAGTCGAGTACTCTGCGAGCTTTTCCTTGGCCTCTTCCTGAAGCTTCGCTGCTTCTTCCAGAGCGCTCTTGATCGACTCATGACGGTTTGCAAGGTATTTGCTCAGCGCTGGACCTGCTTTCCAGTAGAGTAGGCCGGCGAAAATGGCGAAGTTGAGAAGTGCGAGGAGTAGGGGGGGAGCCATCGGCTCACCATCGCTCGTTAGCTTGTTACCGTGAACGTCCATGTCGCGGTAGCCCCAGTCGGTCCAGTTGACGACAGGAGCGCCGTGTACTGCGTGGGTGTCACCGTGGCTGTCGTGCGTGTGACCGTCGCCGCCGTGTTCGTGTTCGTAGCTCGCGGTGCCGGGTTCAGCTTCTGCGGCCACCGTTGCGAAGGCGGTACCGACTGAGAAGAACACGGATAGCGCCACTGTGGTGGCCAGGAGAAGTTGGGATAGAATGCGCATTACGCGACCTCTCTTCCGAGCAGCTTTCCAGCCATCTCGCCGGCGAGTGAATCGGCCTTGGGCAAGAGTTCTGCCCGAGCGCTCGCTGTTTCCGTCTCCACTTTTTGGGTCGCGGATTGAACGGCTTCGAGGGCAGCGCCTCTGGCCTTCTCGGTAATTGTCTGCAGGTGTTCTGCAGCCTCGCCGCGGATCTTGCGACGCTCTTCCTGAGCTCGGGCACGGGCACTTGCAAGCTTTTGCTCGTAGTCGGCCAGCTTGGCATCCGCTTCTGCGGAAAGGGCTTTTGCCTTGTCCCGTGCGCCGTCCATGCCTTCGTCGCGCGCTTCGCGCATGCGTAGATATGGTTTGAAGAGAAGTTGGGTGGAAGCGAGCGCCATGACAACGAAAATCGCGAACTGAAGGAACGCGGTATTATCGATGTCGATGAGCGGATGCTCGGCCGCGGAAGCGAGCGTCATTAGCACCGGCTGAGTCATGAGAACCTCTTGTGAAAACGAAGGGTTTGCGATGATTGCCAACCCCGAATGCGGCAGCTGTTACCACCCCACGTTCTCATATGTCAAGGCCGAGAAAAGCCTCCAATTGAGGGCATTTCCGATCCCTGGCACTTTTGCCCTGGCGCTTCGCAAGAGCGCCCACACACCCGTGTAGGGCACTTCGCAGAAGTGCCCCGTCCCTGCCAAGCCCGCCCTAAGCCCAAACCTAGCCGCGGCCTACTACGAAGAACAACGGACTACTTTACCGGCTTCGGCCCGGCAGCGTCCGAAGGCCTAGCCGCATCTGCCTTCGGCGGCGGAGTCCGAGGCCCACCCGACTTGACCTTCTCGGTGGGGTGGAAGCTCTCCATGAATGAGCGCCCCTCAAAGACAACACCCTTCTCAATCTGAAGGCTGGGCGTAGTCACGTCACCATTGACCCGACCTGGCGCGAACACTTCAATGCTGCGCTTGGCTCGAATGTTCCCGATAACGGTGCCCTGGATGATAATGGCCCCAACATCGATTTCCGCTTCGACTCGGGCTCCTTCACCAACAATGAGGACATCCTCAGAGAAGACCTCGCCCTTGAGCACGCCGTCGATTCGAACAGTACCTTCAAAGGTTAGCTTGCCCTCGAATTCGCTTCCCCTGCCAAGCAGAGTGCTGATCTCAGCAACTGCGGATTCTTGTTGTGCTGCTTGTGTCATGGCCGGTCGACAATAGGATCAAGCCGCGTCGGGATCAAGCGGCCTCAGGCATCTAAGGCTTGAGAAGGAACGGCACTTCCTTCTTGGTATCCTTCGTCCAGTCCAGATTGCGTCTCTCCGCTCGGAATCCATTCTTCTTGAGTACGATGGATGTTGCGGTCATCGGATCGATGTCTGAGAACGTCTTGGGAGTTCGGCCAGCCGCACTGGCGTTTCCGTTGAGGTAGATCTCAGCTCCAGGCGGAACGGATGTCACGGTCAAGTTGACTAGGATTGGATCGAGTCGGGCGATTAGCTTGTCATCTGGAGTCTTGATGACGGTGTCTGTTTCCCATTTTCGATGACCTCTCAGATCAACCACAACCTTGAGAGTGTCACCGACATTGGCGTTTGAGTAACTGGTTGGCGTCTTTCCGGTGAGTAAAGAGCCGTTGACTATGACGCTTGCACCCTCGGGGGTCGAGACCACCATCAGCGTGGCCGGTTGCGCATCGCTCTCGTCTTTGTGCGTGAGTAGGAAATACGCGGCCGCGGCTGCTCCGACGGTGAGCACCGCAAAGCCCAGCAATGAAACAAGCCATTGGGCTTTGCTCTGTCTATTTGTCAGAATGTACGCGTCTGGGAGCTCGTCAACTTCGTAGGCTGCCATCCTGGCATCGGGTACCAAGCCAGATACCTGGGGAAACCCACCTTGCTGCTGCATGTAGGGGGCGGGCAATCCTTGCTGCTGCATGTAGGGGGCGGGCAATCCTTGCTGCTGCATGTAGGGAGCGGGTATTCTCGGCTGTTGCCCGTATTGTTGCTGCTCTGCCTGCTGCTGGTAGCCCTGCTGTGCACCTGGTTGTGAATATGGTTGCGACATCGCCGGGTGCTGTTGGCCGGGATGCGACTGTCCCTGCTGCTGTCCATATGCGCCGGGCGCCGGATGTTGTGGCGCCGGATGTTGTTGAAGCGGAACGCGCACGTTGGCTGCTTGTGGAGCTGAGCCAAGGTTGGGAGATAGTGCGACCTGGGCGCGACTGCCGCTGTTCGTAACAAGGTAAGAGAGAACCGAGTTTGGTGCCTGAGTCTGCTGCTGCCCTTGCGCAGGAACACCTTTGGGCGGGGTTCTGCGCGATTTGCGGGGTGTTTTGAGAACGCTAACCGCGGGCTTGGGATTCGACGTATTGAGTACGTTGGATTTTCGATATGGGCCAGGCTGCACAGCCATAGTCGGCTCGTCCTCACCAGTGACTTCTGCAGACGAGTCCTTGCCGGATCGCGCGGTGGTGGCCGGCGGTTGTTTGCGCTGCGCGGCCTGCATCGACAGATTGGAGTTGCTGTCGTGGGCCAGGGTCTGCTCTGAATCGAAATCGACGACGTCTTTCTGATGCCGCACAATCGGTGGTTTGCCGGCTCGAGCTCCCAGTGTGGGCTTTGGAGGGGCTGGGGCGGGGTTGTGTGGTCTTGGAGCAGCTATGTCTGGCTTGGACCCCATGGTCCCCATTCCCGGCATGCCGGCTCCAAAGCCAGGAGGACCTGAAACAACGGTGCGATCTTCCCCCTCTCCTCCTTCGGCAGGGTACAGCTCGGGAAGTGGCGTGTTGTCTCCCAAGATAGGGGCCCGATTGGTGAGAGCCTGCGTCTCATCGGAGACATCGCGCTTGCCGGTATCCACCACACCCGTTTCTTGGTCGATGTCGCGATCTTCCTCGAGGTCGTCGTTCTCATCTTCGGTGGCGCGCATGCGCTCGTCGACATCGCTCACACGAAAGATGATGCTGTTTTCGTCGTTGAAGTCGTCGCCCGTGTGCAGGAGCTGCTCGGAGCCGATGCCTTGGGTGAGCGCTCGCATGTCGCGCTCGTCCATCGATGGCTCATCCTCAACGAACGGTTCGGCATCCGGGTCGCCGAGCACGCGGCCTGTCCACTCGGTAACCGTATTGGCTCCGCACACCGGCGAGTGGATTCGAAGGAATCGTTCGAGTGCTTGAGCCATCTCCGCGCCTGTGGAAAAGCGATCGTTTGGGTGCTTTTGCAGCGCTCGCATGACGATGTCTTCGAGTTCGGGCGGTATGTCGCGTCGCAGAGTGCTAGGCGGATCGATCTTGGCTTCGCGGATGCGCTCGAGTAAGACATGTGTATCTTCTTCGAGGTATAGCATCTGCCCCGTTAGGAGCTCGTACAGAATAATTCCTGCACTGAAAATATCAGTGCGAGCGTCTAGGTGTTCTCCCCAAGCCTGCTCGGGAGACATGTAGTAGTACTTGCCCTTGATAACGCCCGCTTGCGTCTCCTGCGCGCGCATAGTGGCTTTAGCAATGCCAAAGTCTATGACCTTAACTTCGCCCATGGAGGACACCAGGAGGTTTTGCGGGGAGACATCGCGGTGAATGATCTTGAGGGGCTGCCCCATCACGTCTCGCTTGCGGTGTGCGTAGTCGAGACCTGTCGCAGCCTCCTTGACGATATGGGCTGCCACGTCAATAGGCGTGTCGATTTCGAGCTCTGAGCCCTCGCGCAAGAGCTTGTAGAGGTCACAGCCCTCCACAAATTCCATGGTGATGTAGTAGGTGTTGCCTACGCGTCCAAGGTCGAACGTCTGAGCGATGTTCACGTGGGCGAGTTGCACCGTAATCTTCGCTTCGTCGATGAGCATCTGCACGAACTGCTGGTCTTCAGAGAAGTTCGGGTGGATCATCTTGATCGCTACATACTTCTCGAAACCGGCGATTCCTTCGGTACGAGCGAGGTGGATCTCTGCCATACCGCCGACGGCGATTTGATGAATCAGTGTATAGGGCCCGAAGTTACGTTCCATGTTGATCCTGATCTGGGCCTACTTAGGCCCGGCCCCTGGTGTCGGGCCTTGCTTGAGCATCTCGGCCCCGCCCGGGTGAATGAAGACGCCAACGAGCCTCAGCGGTGTCCTTGACTTGCGGTCGAACGTACAGATTACCTCGGTAGCGATGTCGTAAGCTACATTTACGACATAGCTCGCTACGGCATTCGCGACGATGTACAGGCCAAGGCCCGCTCCATAGGTCTTTCTATCGATCTGATTACCGGACGTTTGGCACTTGTTGATGTAGGCAATGATTGTGTTCTTCGCCAGGCGTCCGTATCGATCGCGCACGGCGATCGCGAATTGGGTCTCGGTCGCGGCGTATCGAATCGAGACAGGACGCGGGGAACAAGTCGCGACGCGGTCGTGCGGCTCGACCTCCGCAAATATCTGCACACCGGACTCGTCCACCGGGGCGTCGTAGAGAGCGTTCATGAGGAGCTCTTCGCAGACCTTGCCGATTCCCTCGCGCAAGCGACCGCGAATCTTGGATTCCTTTGCAAAATCCAGAACTGTATCTATTGCCTCGCCACGACCTTGGAAGTCGTTGAGTCGACAGTAGTGTACGGGGGTGCCTTCGGGTACGTAGCGCTCAATCCCGAAGATGTCGCCTGAGAGGAGCTTCTGAGCAGTTACAAAGACTCCCTGCTCAATCTCTTCCCTGCTAATGATGTGATTGACTCGGACGTCTTGCAGCAGTCGTGTGAACTCTTGGAGCGGCGCATTATCCGTGATGATCGCGATATGTGTGTGTTCGGAGGTTCGCTCGAGAATCACTTCTAGGTCGCGAAGTCTTTCCGTTTCCGAGACTTCGCCTATGTCGACAAAGACGTAACGGTGGCCAATCCTCTCTGAAGTGATCGCATCCGTGCTTCGAATCGCGTCAACCGTAGCTCCGGTTCGCTGGAGACCGTCGACGATTCTTCGGAGTTGATCTAGATTTGGAGAGATCGCCAGGACTGTGTGTTGGGACAAATTGGGCTCCGACCCAACGCGGGCCTACTCTCTATGAGTTTAGCGAAACAACCGTATCTTCTCAACGAATCCACTGGTGCTTAGTGAGCTTCTGGCGCGTAGAAGGATTGTGGCGCCGGATGCCTCCATCAGCCTGGTTGCTTGGCGACTGCTTCTTTCTAGCGAGAAAACTCTAGCGAGAGAAGTAGTGGAGCGACTTTGGCTGCAGCCGGAAGTCACGGTGCGAAGCGCCCAACTCAAAAATGCCAGTCACCTCGGTCCGAGAGCCTTCAGAAACGTCGAAGAAGAGCATGGCGGTGCCATTGTGAATGACAGTTAGTCCCAGACCCGCCCCGCCGTGAGACGTGTCCAACTGACCACCCGTCAAACCTCGAGCGATGCCACCAAAGACCTTCTCTCGGGTAAGACCTCCGAAGGGGTCAGTAACCTGAATCGCAAGCCGGCTTCCGTCGGAGGCGATCTTCATGATCGGCTGTTCTTCCCGCACGAGCCGAATATCTGCTTTGCGATCACCAGCGTACTTGTGATTGCCCTGGGCGTCCACTGGAGCGTCGTACATGGCATTCATGAGAAGCTCATGCGCGACACCATTATAGAGTTCTGCGATTTTCTGCCTGGCACCGACTCGCTGGGCAAACTCTTGAACTTTGGCAACGAGCCGATCTCGTTTGGCGCTGGTGTCTACGCGCTCTTGAAACCCCGAGAAGCCCCAGTCAAGAAACCACGCGAACTTCGGCCCCTCCTCGTGAGGACGAGCAAGGCGTCGCAGCACCATCATGAGCTCCCAACTTCGCGGAGGCGTATCGAAATTCGCGCGCCCAAGGACGTTCGACATATTGGGGTGGTCGGCCGCAAGACGCAGGGTCCGCTCCATTGGCTCCGCCGTCCAGAGCATCGTTCTTAGCCCGGGGCGGGCCTCTACGGCACCAACTACCGTTTCGGCGTCAAACGTATCTGCGCAGAATAGGTCGGCTCCTTCCAGGTTTTCGGCAACATGCTCCGGCGCTTCTATGGCCACCGCATCACAGCCGGCACACCGCAGGCAGCGTTCAATGCTCCTGCGGACCAGGGGGTTGCGCTAGAGTAGTATCGCTTTCAATGAAGACAGCTCGGGGATGGTGCACCCTGCGTGCACGCCGCAGACGATGGTACCAAGTTCGAGCAGTGGCCTCAATCCACACAGCATTAGGAAACTGGTGCCAAGCGAGTTGGCGCCGGCTTCCTAGTCGTTTGGCTACGCCAAAGGCGGGTGTTGCGCTCCTTCGGCGCTTTCGTCTGGCGTTCTACGCCAGGCACCTCACGGAAACTGGTGCCAAGCGAGTCGACGCCGGTTTCCCACTCGTTTGGCTACGCCAAAGGCGGGTGTCGCGCTCCTTTGGCGGTTTGGTCCGGCGCTCTACGTCGGACACTCCAAGGCTAACTTGCACCACAAATCGGCATCCAGTTGCACAACATTTTGTGCGTGACTGGTACTATCGCAACCAGGAACTTCGTCCTCAGTGTTGAGTCGCCATGAGTAAGAGCAGTTTGAGAAAGCCACCCAAGCTGCCTCCTGGATCTCCACACGATCCAGTGCGCTTTGGTCACTACTATCTGCTTGGGCTGATCGCCCGAGGCGGGATGGCGGAGGTGTATAGAGCACGACTCGTCGACCCCCCCAAGGACGGCTCAGAGCCGCGACTTTTCGCGATCAAGGTGATGCGTCCCGAACTCGCCAAAGAGGCGCGATTCGTCGACATGTTTCACCGCGAAGGGCAGCTCGCCCTGATGCTCAAAGACAGCGCTATCGTGGAGACCGTCGAGCTTGGCAATATTGACGGTCGTCACTTCATTTCGATGGAGTACATTGGTGGTCGTGACCTCACTCAGATTCTTCGCCGATGTCAGAAGAGTTCTCTGCGAATTCCCGTGCCCCACGTAGTTCACGTCGGAGTGGGAATTGCCAAGGGGCTCGACTTTGCTCATAACCTGGTTGGGCCCGATGGTCGGCGTCTGAGTCTCGTTAATCGTGATGTCTCGCCGTCGAATGTTCGTGTCGCCTACACAGGCGATGTGAAGCTGCTCGATTTTGGTATTGCGCAGGCGCTCATGAAGTTCACCTCTGAGATCGGAATTCTCAAGGGGAAGTTCAGCTACATGTCGCCGGAGCAGATTCGTGGCATGCCCGTCGATCAGCGCACTGACATATTCTCGGCCGGCATTATCATTCACGAGATGCTTACGACGGAAAAGCTCTTCCGTGGTGATACCGAATTTGCGCTGATGGAGCGGGTGCGCAAGGCTGACGTAGTTCCGCCTTCTAAGTTCAACCGGCGTGTATCGCCCGAGCTTGATCGAATCGTCATGAAGGCGCTTGCCCGCGACGTCTCCGAACGCTACTCAAACTCTGCCGAGATGCACGCAGATCTCAAGGCCGTGCTCGAAGGATATCGATTCGACATTCGAGAACTCCGCGATTTCATGCGCAAAGAGTTCAAGCGCGAATACAACAAAGACCTACATGATTCCGAGACTGCCCGGGTTTCCGTTCCCGCGGGTGAGCGGCTACCGAGCTTTGAAGGTCATAGCGAGGCTGCTACGGCCGTTACCCAGAATTCTGGGAGGCTTCCTGGTATGCCAGCACCCGCGGCCACTGGGCCATCACCGGTCGAGGGAAGCCAGCTCGATGTAGGAGGCCTAGTCGACGACGGCATGCAGATTGAGATTTTGGCGCACAGCGATTCATCTGGCGACATGCAGGAACAAGCGGCGGGAGAGCCAAAATCCGGTTTCTGGTCGCGCATGTTCAAGAAGAAGAAATAGGAAGTCTCGTTGAGTAGCGCACACGCTCAATCCCGATTCACGATTTCGCCGGCCTCACCCGTGTTCTGGGGCTCAGTGGGTTCTCTGATTGTCAGTGCCATGTTGCTCGTGGCCGGTGGATACTTGGCCACAAGCGACGCAACGCCACTCCCTCTCGACATCGCCCTGCTTGTGATTGCCGTGGTTGAGGGCTCAACAGCGTTCTTCACGTTGCAAAGCAAGCGCGTTGCTTGGGCTTTCTCTCTATCGGTGAACGGAAGTTGCTCTTTGGTCATGCTCTTCTCTGCGCCGCGAATTCGCGATGCGGCCGACGTTTCAATTCTCGTGGCACTGGTGCCGTGTATTTTGTTTGGTCTCCTAGTCTTGTTGCAGTCGTTGCGTCCAGAAGAATTCTAAGCGGCGAACTCTCATTCGCGAGAGTCAAAAAGGTTGTCTTCCAAAATGGTTGGGTAGGAGTGGGGCGTTCGAAAGTGGATAAGAAGAAGACTCTCTTCGTCGATGACGAACCAAAAATTCGCAAAGCCTTCTCTCGTACGATGCGCCGAAGCGACTATGACGCCGTCTTTGCAGAGGGCGGCGAACGAGCGCTAGAGATACTTGCCGAACAGGAGATCCCTGTTGTCGTCACCGACTTGCGAATGCCGGGCATTGATGGCCTGACGCTCATGGTGCGCGTTCGAGCGCTGCGACCAGAGACGGTCTTTGTCGTGGTGACGGGTGCTCCCGATCTGGATCTCAAAGCCGATGACCGCATCGACGATGCTATCGCCTCCGTCATCGCTAAACCGTGGGAAGACAGCGAACTCTTCGACAGTCTCAAGCTCGCTCACGAATTGCACGAGAAGCGCAGAGGTGAGGCGCAACAGCAAAGCAACAAACTGAGCGTACTGCTCATCGACGACAAGAAGAGTTCGCATCGACTGGGCGAGGCTTTGTCCTCCATCGCGAACGTGCAGCTCTGCAATCGTCTCGAAATTGCCCTCATTCACTTGCGGGAGACCTCTTTCGACGTCGTGCTAACCAAGCTGAGCCTTCCCGACGCACGTGGGCTCGATGCGGTAACCCGGGCGCAGCGCGCGCGACCCGAGACTGCCATTGTCGTAGCTAGCGACATCGAAGATGACGATATGGCGGTGCAAGCGCTTCGCTTCGGCGCACAGGACTACCTTCACTCGCGGACACTCACCCCCGAAGTGCTGTTGCGCGCCGTGCTCTTCGCCAAAGAGCGCAAGAAAGTCGAGTGCCGACTAACAGAGCTCGCGCATTACGACGGTCTCACTGGGCTCGCCAATCGCATGACGCTTCGCGACCGCCTCGGTGTCTGTCTTGCCAAGTCGCGCCGATACAACGAAGGCTGCGCGCTGCTCTATATTGACCTCGATTTCTTCAAACCTATCAATGATACACATGGCCACGAGGTGGGTGATGTGGTGCTTCAGCAGGTTGCCATGCGCATGCGTGTCACCGTTCGCGAGTACGATACGGTTGCTCGTCTCGGTGGTGATGAGTTTGCTGTGCTGATTGAAGATTTGCAGAAAGACAGGCCGGAAGAGGTCGCCGAGCGTGTCTTGCGACGCCTCCGTCTGCCGATGATGATTGGTGACTTGGAGTTACGTGTAGGTGCCAGCGGTGGTCTCGCAGTCTTTCCTCACGCGGCCGAAACCATCGATGCGTTGGTTCGCTGCGCTGACAAAGCCATGTACAGTGCCAAGGCGAAGGGGCGCAATTGCCTACACGTCTTTCGACCGGGCCTGGACCAGGCCTAGACCGCCGAGCGCAAACAATGATCGGTCTGATGGTCCTGCTTTCCCGATTGCAGCGTTGCTCATTTCGTCATTTGGCCAGGCAAGATCCTCATTCGCACCTTGCACTCGAAGAATCAGAATTCACCATCCTCGGTCATTCTTTTCGCTCGACGGTCTAGAGCGCCAGCGGGCAGGGCCTCGTGTTGGCCCAGTACCATTAGATTGGGAAAGGATCGCCGCGCAGCGCGTGTCCGCCATCAACCCGAAGTGTCGTTCCAGTAATATACTGAGCAGCAGGAGAGGCGAGGAAGAGGATGGAAGCCGCCACTTCATCAATCGTGCCGGGCCTTTTTGCTGGGCACCCTGCAATGGCCATCTCGAGGATCTCCTTTGGGTAGCGCGCCGTTCCTGACGACGTGATGATGCCGGGGGCGATGGCATTAACCTTGATGTTGAATCGCGCCCACTCCACCGAAAGACTCATGGTTAGATTCTCGACACCCGCGCGGGCTGCGCCGGTATGCGCCATTCCGGGGAACCCTCGGTATATGTTGGCGATCATATTTACGATGCAGCCCCTCTTGTTGGGAATCATCGACTTGTTCGCCACTACTGCAGTCATGTTGAAGGTGCCACAGAGATTGTTCTTTACAACAGCCGCGAAGCCATTCGGGGAAATGTTCTGCGCAGGTGCAGGGAACTGACCACCGGCGTTGTTGAAAAGGATGTCGATATGTCCCAGCGTTTCGATCGTTGCATCGACAAAAGCATCAACTTGATTGGCCTCTCGAATGTCGCAGGTCTGGGCGAATGTCCTCTCTAGCCTGCTGTGCGTGGCGATCTCGTTTCGCGCGGTTTCGAGCTTCTCCGCGGTGCGCCCACAGATCGCGACCTTGGCACCAAGTTTGGCAAACTCAATGGCAGTGCAAAGTCCTATACCCGAACCTCCGCCAGTAATGGCCACAACCTGATCGGAGAATAGACTCTCTCGGAAAATGTGCTGAGAACTCGGTGAGGGCGTGCAATCGCTCGTCATGCCTCAACTGTATCAACACGCAGGCTATTTGAGCTTTCCGCCACCCTTTGGCTCGCCAACAAAGAGGCCGAGCTGCCCCTCCGTCGTCGAAGAACTCGGGGTTGTTCGCAGAATTCCTGCTTCGTTCATGTAGTTTGCTGCCAAACGGTCGTAGCTGAGTCGGTCCATGTCGCGAAGCAGATCTAGAACCATGGTGGCGAGTTTGCTGCTAGGCACACTCTTGGCACCAGCGTCCAGGAGCTGCGCTTCGACACTGCGCGCCAGTCTCGTGGCTTCCTCCTCACCGAATTCCTGCCGGTCGCGACTTACGCGCTGCAAGATCTTGATGAGTTTCTCGGCCGAGAAAGTCTCACTCCTGCCTGAGCGCTTCACCACCTTGACAGCAGGTGCCGCTACTTTTTCGTAGGTCGTGAAGCGGCGTTTGCAATTACTGCAGTTGCGACGGCGCCGCACTCCCTCGGACGTTGTTCGCGAGTCGAGTACTGCCGCATCGCCTCCGCAATAAGGGCACTGCACATCTTCATGTTAGCGGCAGATGTACTTATCAAGCAAACTCGGTGATCCCGCCGTGTCCGAGAAGCGATATACTCGGTTTTCCGTTCCGACGGCAATAGCTTCGGGAAAGCCCAATCCGAGAGGCCCAAGTCGAGTGATCACAGCCGAATAGGGATCCCTATGGCCCGTTATGAAACCGACCGCACTAGCCGCGAACACATTATTTCCAAACCAAAGGCGTTCGTTCCTGTCGAAGTGACAACCGCTGAGGGTCTTGGGCGCGGAGACGGCGAAGAGCGCTTCGGGGCGGATCGCCAAACGCCCGTCATCGTTTTGCACCAGGCATACGAGCTTGCCCGTAGCCTTTGCTGCCACGTATCCGACGCAAGGGCTATCTCTCGGAGCTGAGGGAATCAGGCAGAGGCCTTCATAGTTGGGACCACAATTGGAATCTCTCGCAGATGCACAGATGCTCTCTGTATCGCTCTTCGGAGCAATAGAATAGCTCTTACGAGTGAGGGCGAAGCCGTCCCCCTTTGCCTGCCATTCACGCATATAGCCCGACGAGGTGATTGCATAGAGTGTGGATCCAATTCGAGAGAGACCCTCCAAATCGTCTGAGGCACCCCGGTCAAGCGGGAGACTTCCCCCTTTCAGGACGCTGCCATCTTCCGCGCTGAGTTTGAGGTAGGCGCCATTGGTTCCTGAGTCGCCAATAACAAGTAGTGAGCCATCGGACATCCAGGTCGCTCCAGAGGCTTCGGCGATTGCAATCTTGCTCGCGAAGGCTTGGCGTTCACAGCTGATCTGTTCACTTCCATCCGTCAAGACGCCGGCGTCTCGCTGGCTTGTCGTTGCGAGCACAGGCGTTTCTTTGGTCACGGTGCTCGGCCCATCACCAGCGGATACCTCAGTTCGTCCATCGGACTTTCCACAGCCGAGAAGCAAGAGGCCCCCGACCAAGCAGAGTCTTGTGTTCGTCGCTGCCACCCTCATTGGTATCGGACCGCCACGACTTCGAAGACCGCATCGCCCTTCGGGCGCTTCACCGAAACATCATCTCCAATACTGCGCCCGATGAGCGCCTTTCCCATCGGAGAGTCCATCGAGATCGCATTGTCCTCTACACTCGATTCGTCCGGACCGACTACGCGGTACTCCACTTCGCTATCGTCTTCGTCCAGGAGCGTCACCCAGGCAGCGAAATATATCTTGCCGTCTCCGTGATCCTTGGGCTCGACGATGGTCAGCGCCTCGAGCCTCTTGGAGAGAAGACGCACACGGCTATCGATTTGGCGAAGACGTCGCTTTCCATACTGGTAGTCGGCATTTTCGGAGCGGTCGCCGAGGGCCGCCGCCTCGGTCACTGCTTGAGTGACTTTCGGGCGCTCAACTTTCCAGAGCTCTTCTAATTCGTCTCGCATCTGCTGTGCACCGGCCGGCGTGATGTACGCGCTGGCTGCAGGTTTCGGTGGCCGGTATCTGCCCATCGTGCGGAGAACTCAGTGAGAACGAACTACTGGTAGAGATTGAGCAGCTTGTACATGCTGTCTTGATCTGCTGGTGGAAACTCGTAGGTATCTAGCTTGTCGCTTGCCACCCACCGGACTTGGCCAACGCTCCTAGGGAGTGGCTCGCAGCCACTGGGCAGGTGACACGAAAACAGCGTGATGTGTACGTCGTGGCTATCGTAGGAATGCAGGTTGTCCCCGACGCACTCGGTGACAGCGACGGTAAGGCCGATTCGATGCTCGACCTCTCGTATCAGAGCCGCTTCTTTGCTCTCGCCCGGTTCAACACGGCCACCGGGAAATTCCCAGAGCAGCGGAAGCACTGCCATCGCGGTCCGTTGCGTGATGAGGTATTCCCCGTCGCGCTCTATGAGAGCGGCGACAACCTCAATGACGTTGTTGAGCATGGCCCAGGCAGCCTACAACATCAGCCTGATGAACGCCGCGACCCCAAAGCCGAGGCCGACGCATGCCAAGAAGACGGCGCCGTGCATCCAGACAGGTGGGCCAGCATCTTGACCACCCTCTCCATTGCTCTCTGGAAAGGTGGTGACGGCTCTGCTGGGCAAAGCGCCTTCGGGCAGGAAGTTGTTGCTGACCTGCCCGTGGGGGGGGCCTGCTTGCCCTGCTATTCCAGGTGTTTGTAATACACTCGGCGCAGCGAGCCTGCCTGCGGAGGCAGCGTGCGGTAAGGCCACGGGCACGGGGCCGCCGTGCTGCTGGTTCATGCCCTGCGGATTCACATAGGCCGATTGTTGGCCCATGAGTGTCGCACGCTGTTCGGGAGTTTGGCCCTGCTGCAACCCAGGGATGAGGTTGGCAGCAGCGGCTGGTGCCTGTGCGACGTTGATGGTCTTAGGAGGTGCCGAAAAATCGCCAGGCTGTCCACAGGGCATCTGTGCAACGGGACTCGGCGTCTGCATCACTGAAACAGGCGGCATGTTGCCCCTAGGTATCGTTCCCTGCCGAATCTGCTGCCCTCCTTGAGCTGGTGCTGCCAACGGAGGTGAGGGACGTGCTCCGGGCGCCGGTGCTTGTGGTTGTGGAGGTTGTGCTCGCTGAGGAGGTGCTATGGCCGCGGCCGGCGGCGGCACGGAGTGCTTTGTTGGTGCCTCCCACTGGCCATCGACGCCAGTGGCTTCCTCGTGGATTGCTGCGCCCCGATCCGCAGGAGTGAACTCGATGCGGGTTGGTCCTTCGTCATCATCATCTGCATAAACATCTAGGTCCGGGGTGACGGGCAGGAGAGCTGGAATGGTTCCGAGTTTTGGAGCAGGGTTGCGACCGACTCCGATCGGCGACTTGCTAGCCAACGGGGCGGTGACTCGTTTCTTCGGCATCAGTGGGGGCTTCAGCGGACCCGAATTCTTGACGATTGGCTCAGTTGCCACGCGCTGCGTGGCGGCGGGCTCAGGCGAACCCACGAGGTCATCAAGTTCAGAATCCCACGTGGCTTCTGGTGCCTCGGACCTACTACCAGTGATGAGCTTCCGCATTTGGGTGGCGTGTGCATCGAGTTCTGCTGAGAAGTTGTCGTCGAAGAAGCGGGCAATGTCGCCAGGTCCGGCAGAGCCACCAAGTTGGTGGATGAGAGAGAGCAGTGACTCACCAAACTCTTGTGCACTCTGATACCGATCATCCGCTTTGTACTCAAGTGCCTTCATGATCACTCGGTCGACCGCAGAGTCGAGCCTCGGATTGAGCTTCGATGGAAGGGGCACTCCTCCATTCACGATGGCTTGGTACGTATCGTACGTACTCTTGCGCTTGAATAGACGACGCCCGGTGAGAAGCTCGTGGCAGAGAGTGCCCAGAGCAAAGATGTCAGTGCGATGGTCGACTTCTTTGGCTAGGCACTGCTCAGGGGACATATAGGCGAACTTGCCCTTGATGGTTCCTGTGCGGGTATGCACTTCTTTGATGGAAGACTTGGCAATGCCAAAATCGACGATCTTGAGAATGCCTTCGTAGCCAACTACGAGGTTTTGCGGAGAGATGTCGCGGTGCACCAAGTTGAGCGATTTGCCTTGGAGCATTTTGGAATGCGCATACTGCAAACCGTTGCATGTTTGCGATGCGAGTCCTAGCACCAGGTTTGTCTCAATGAGACCACCGTTTATGCGTTGCTCTTGTGTCTTGCGGGCTAGCTGTGCCACGGACATGCCGGCCAGGTATTCCATCACAAGGAAGTAGCGACCGTCGTGTTCACCGAGCTCAAGGGTCTGCACGATATTGGAGTTGTCGAGCTGCGCACTTACCCGGGCTTCGTCCAGGAACATGCTCACAAACTCTTGTTCATCGGCCAGGTGAGCAAGCAGACACTTAAGGACTAGGTACTTTTCGAATCCGGACGCGCCTGAGATGCGTGCCAAGTAAATCTCGGCGGTACCACCGACGGCGATGAGGGCAAGAAGCTCGTACTTGCCGAGCTTCTTGCCAACCAGTTCGCCGTTTCTGGCTGGATCTGCCACGCCGTCAAGGATACATCGCCTGGGGACCAAAAGGAAAATCAGGCGGTTGCTTCAATAAGCCCTTTATATGCGCGTTGCTGGCTGAGCGTGTGTTGCCAGAGGAGCCTTTTGGCGCGACTCGCCCTCGAGGTCTCAGACCTCGAGAATCTCTTCTTCTTTCTTGGCGCCTATGCCATCCACGACACCTACGTACTTGTCGGTGACATCCTGGACACGCTTTTGCGCTGCCTTGCACTCATCTTCGGAGATTTCCTTCTCTTTCTCCCCTTCCTTAAGCATGTCGTTGGCATCGCGGCGACCGGAGCGAACCGCGATGCGGGCTTCCTCCGTCATCTTCTTGATCATTTTGGCCAGCTCTTTGCGGCGCTCGTGAGTGAGAGGAGGAATCGGCAGGCGCACCAGTTCTGAGTCGGCCACCGGATTGAGCCCCAGATCGCTGCTGCGAATCGTCTTCTCGATGACGGCCAGCATGTTCTTTTCCCAAGGCTTGATGGTGATGAGCCGGGCATCGGCGACCGTTAGGCTTGCGACTTGGTTTAGCGGCGTAGGAGTGCCGTAGTAGTCGATCTTGACGTTGTCAAGAAGCGAGAGATTTGCTCGCCCCGTTCGCACCCTGGCCAATTCGCCGGTGAAGCGTTCGACCGCTTTCTCCATGCTCGCCTCTGCCTCACTTAGAACGTCATCAACCATGCTAGAGCTCCTCTACGAAACGGGTGGGTTCTTTGGCCTGAATCGTCGTTCCCACGTCTACGCCCGAAACGACCTGGCGAATACTACCAGGTTTGTTCATGTTGAAAACGATCATAGGCAAATCGTTGTCGCGACACAGGGCGAAGGCCGTGCTGTCCATGACCTTGATGTCATTCTTAAGACAGTCTGTGTAGCTGACCGTCTTGTACTTGCGAGCTTCGGGGTTCTCCACCGGGTCGCAGTCGTAGACGCCATCCACCTTTGTGGCTTTGAGCAACACTTCTGCCTGGATCTCCATGGCACGCAATGCCGCGGCGGTATCTGTTGTGAAATATGGGTTCCCAGTGCCGGCGGCGAATATTACAACTCGCCCCTTCTCCAGGTGACGAATGGCTCGGCGTCGGATGTAAGGCTCTGCGAGTTGGCGCATCTCGATTGCGCTTAGCACTCGGGTCTGCAGACCCTTGGCTTCGAATGCGTCTTGGAGGGCCACTGCATTCATGACCGTGGCGAGCATGCCCATGTAGTCGGCCGTGGCTCGGTCGCTGCCGTGGCGTGCTGCTTGGGAAACTCCTCGGAAGATATTGCCACCACCAACCACGACGGCGATTTCGACACCCAGAGCTTGGGTCTCGACGATTTGGTCTGCGACGTAGCCGATGACCGTGGGCGAAATGCCAAAGTCGCCGTCACCCATGAGGGCTTCTCCGGAGACTTTGATAAGGACGCGCTTGTAGGCTGATTTGGGGGAATCGGACATGACGGTACCGGTGACTATGGGGAGTAGATGAAGAACGAGGCGCCAAGATTCCCTGACACCTCTAAGAAAAAGGCACCAGATAAATCTGATACCCGTTTTCTGTGCACCCGGCATTTCCGAGCGCTCGTTGTTCGTTTCGTCGGGAAGCTAGAAAGTGCTCTAAAGAGTAAAACACCGTGCTTACTTCAGATTCGAGGGCTTTCTAGTTCTTCATCTTGGCCACTTCGGCCGCGACTTCGGCTGCGAAGTTATCTTCTTTCTTCGCAAGACCTTCGCCGAGCTCGAATCGAGAGAAGCGACGAACAGAGATGTTCTCGCCAAGCTTAGCAACGAGAGACTGTTGGAGATCGTAGATGGTCTTCTTGTCGTCTTTTACGAACGGTTGGTCGAGCAAGCAAAGCTCTTTGAGCCACTTGGTGATCTGGCCGTCGACAATCTTCTCAAGCATCTTCTCAGGCTTGCCGCTCTCTTTGGCGGTCTCGATACGAATCTGGCGTTCCGCTTCGATGACGCTCTCAGGAACTTCTTCCTTGCGAACGAATTGTGCACCCATGGCAGCAATCTGCATCGAGACATCACTTGTGAACTCGATGAAAGACTCGTTCTTGGCGACGAAGTCGGTCTCGCAGTTGGTCTCAAGCAACACGCCGATGCGGCCGTTTGAGTGGATGTACGAGGTGACAAGACCTTCGGTTGCGATGCGACCGGCCTTCTTGGCAGCTTTGGCGAGACCCTTCTTGCGAAGGAACTCGATAGCGTTGTCGACGTCGCCGCTGCACTCTACGAGTGCTTTCTTGCAGTCAGCCATGCCAGAGCCGGTGCGCTCACGCAGCTCTTTGATTTGACCCATTGTTACGTTGGACATAATTCTCAGTCTTCCTAAGTTTGGTAGCGTCTAGAAGGTGGTGTTCTAGTTGCTCTCGGGGGCTGGTACTGGTGCAGGTGCTGCTGGTACGTCGGGAGATGCGGAAGCTTCTGCCGTTGCATCAGTGGTGAGACTGCTGCCGCCCGAAGAGATTTCGACCTTGGGGCCATCTCCACCCGATGCGACGTGAATAACAGTCTCGTCTAGGCGCGTGTTCTCGCGGCTCTGACGGCTCTTGCGCTCGCCAGCAAGCTTGGCGCCGATGAGGGCTGCGTCTGCGATGCGAGCGGTGAAGAGTTTGATGGCGCGAATGGCGTCATCGTTGCCAGGAATTACGAAGTCGATGACTTCTGGGTTGCAGTTGGTGTCGGTGAGAGCGACCACTGGGATGTCGAGCTTGCGAGCTTCTTTGACTGCAATGTGCTCTTTATTTGGATCGATGACGAACATGATGCCAGGCAGCTTGTTCATCTCTTTGATGCCACCGAGAGCTCGGACAAGCTTGCCCTTCTCACGAGCGAGCAT
This sequence comes from Myxococcales bacterium, assembly GCA_024222395.1. Classification (GTDB taxonomy): domain Bacteria; phylum Myxococcota_A; class Polyangia; order Haliangiales; family Haliangiaceae; genus NORP324. The sequence continues at coordinate 1,954 of JAAEPE010000116.1, read as the reverse complement.
GATGCCCTCTTTCTTCGTGAGGTTGCCGATGGTGCCGTCGGACTCCATGTCCTCGATTGCACGAAGCCTGTCGAGAGACCCCTTAACGGTCTTGAAGTTGGTGAGCGTGCCGCCGAGCCAGCGCTCGGTTACGTGCATTTGTCCGCCGCGCTCGGCTTCTTCCTGCATGATGCCTTGAGCTTGCTTCTTGGTGCCGACGAAGAGCACTTTCTCACCGCGAGCGGTGCAGTCGATGACAGCTTGGAAGGCTTTTCCAAAGAGCTTGACCGTGTGCTGAAGGTCGATGATGTGGATGCCATTGCGGGCACCGAAGATGTAAGGCTTCATCTTCGGGTTCCAGCGACCGGCGTTGTGTCCGAAGTGGACGCCAGCCTCGAGAAGAGCGCGCATGGAAATTGGTGGGCCGTCGGTGGCCGCGATTTGTTCAGACATATGTAGTTTCTCCGTTTGTATCCGCCGACTTCGTCTCTGGGCTTGATGACCTTGATAAAAGGCACGGACCAAGCTCTCGGAAGTCGTGTGTTTTTGAGCCTCTCAACATGAGGGCGAGCGCGATCTAACACGGTGGGATTTGCGATTGCAAGCTAGGCATTCGACACAGCAGGGCGATCGAGTTCTCGCAAGTCAGGTCATTTCAAGGGCTTAGCTCTGTAGCGTTCCCTACGGCCCTGCGATTGTTGTTTCCTAGGATCGACACGGGCATCTCGATCTGATCTGACAGGGGATGGCCCGAGCGACCAAAGCACAGAAGATCGAAATCGAAAATGAGCTGGCGGCGCTGCAGTTCTTTGAGCGCATGCTGGCGGGCTTAACGGATCCCAGGCGCCCACAAGGATTGCGCTACCCGCTTCGCTCCGTGGTTGTGATTGCTCTGATGTCGATGGTTTGCAGTTGCGACAACGCTGAATCGAAATCGATGGAGCTGTGGGGCGAGCTAAACGAAGAATGGTTGACACGTTCCGCAGCCGAGCCCATCGTGTCTGCGATTGCCTGAGGGTTTGTCTGGCCCCTCGCATCGACGTTGATTGTCAGCGGAGCATTGATGTCTCGCTGAAGCTTGGCGACACGTGCTTCCGCAGCGGCCTTGTCCTTGAGGTTTTCCAACCCGATGTTTCCAGCCGTCCTCGAAAGAGCTCGTCCCTGTGCATCCTTCCTGTCAAGACCTCCGAATGTGCCAAACCCACCTGCAATCGGTTAAGGAAGACGTCAGCAATGTCGATCGATTGGCTCAGCGAGACGGCGTTGGGGTCGACGAGAATTGGACATAGGATCTCCATAGCGGGCATGGCTTAGTTACTTAAGCCACTCCAAACCCACCAGGAGATCCACCTCATGATAATCAAATTGATGGAGTTGTTCAATTCTACATCTTCCCCGGAGAAGATTCTTGCGCTAGCGCGTGAATTCAAGGCGGTGCAGCGGCTTCGGAATATTCATCCTGCCAATTTTTGCAACGCGTTGGTTGGATGCTCGATGGGTGATGAGGAACGGTCCATCGCTACGGCACGGCGTCTTTACGGACAGCTAGCGGGCTATGCTCCGGAGGAAAGCAGCTTCTACGATCGTTTCAACGCAGGTCTGGCCAAGTTGATGAGAACGCTCTATGAGCAGGCGCTGGCGGCGGCAACCAACGAACAGCGTGCTGCCGTAGGGGCGGTACTCGATGACCTCTCGCTAAAGGACATACTGGCGATCGACGGGTCCCAGGTGACGCTGCCAAAGGCGACCTACGATGTGTTGCCATCTACCAGCAAAGATCACGGTGGCTTCAAGGTTACAGCAACATTGAGCGTGGCGTACCAGGCGCTGCGTCGGATTGACCTTACCGACGCGCGTACCCATGATCGTAAAGCACTCAAACTCGATCGTTGGCTGAACAACCAGCTGTTGCTGCTAGATCGCGGATACAGTGACCATTCGTTGTTCGCTGAGATCGAACGCCGCAAGGGATTCT
>JAAEPE010000115.1 GCA_024222395.1 Myxococcales bacterium | reverse complement strand
GCATCTCTTCCTTCGACGAACTCAAGCGGGAGGCTGCTGCATGGCGCCGTGCTGCCAACCGCAAGAAGATCAAGATTCGCTGGCGATTCACAGTCCGGGATGCACGGAGGAAATTCGGCTACTCACGGAGGAGGGGCAAAATCAATCTGTCGCGGAACTAGCTAGACTTCTTGAGTAGCGCACTCGCTATGGGCCGCTACCATCCCGGAACGGGACGGGACTCGGAGGCGTCATAGCGATTTGGAAGAATTGGCTTTCCGGTAGCGACATCTATACGGAAGACGCCATCCATCTTCAGACGACCGCCCTTATTGGTGTGCCCGCTAACAACATTGAGCCGCCATTCGCTGTCTGTCTTAGTCCACGTACCAGCGTTGTAGTGCCCGAGATCGCCTTTTGACGACTGCCCTGTGACGACAGCCTCCTTGTGGTTGTGCCCCCAAACCACGTAGCGGACGTTGGTCAATTCACCGGTCATTCGACCAAGCAGAGTCGGCTCGGCCCTCCGAGTCTTCTTGATGGCGCTTGGTGCCGTGAAGAGTGCCACTACGAAATTCAAGAGCCTCGACGGCGTCCTCATGGTCTCATGCAGTGGTGATGGAGAGCTTTGATAGATGCCCTCCATCGTTCGCGCGAAGGTAGTCTTGCGACTCTTCCTGGCTCCAGGGATAGGTCGGTTCATTTTGTCGGCGAATCCCGTGCGCTTCTCCCAAATGCGCATCGTCAGCCGATCATCCATGCGTTCGCTCAGCTTGCCTGCTTTTCCGAAGTGCGAGGTTCGCGCGAGCAGTGACCAGATAACAGAGATCGCGGAGACGATTTTGCGAGGAGATGAGAAGACTCGCTTGGCTACCTCTTTCGTAGAGGACTTGCCGATATTGTCGATTTCGGGGTTCGTCTTCTCGATGCTCCGATAGATGCGAGCGACGATATTCCAGCCGAGGTTTGCCTGCATCTCGCGTTTCGCATTGTAGGGGTTGAGCACGCTACGCCAGTTATTGGACGAGTCTTGGGCGTGCCCATGAACGACCATGCCTTCGCCGAAGCGTCCGAGCACGGCTCCATGTCCCGAATACGCAACTCGCGCGCCAAAGCGAGCGCGTTTGCCCTTTGGCACACCGCCGACCCGCGCCATCTCGG
>JAAEPE010000114.1 GCA_024222395.1 Myxococcales bacterium | reverse complement strand
CCTCACAATAGCATCAAAGAACAAACCTTTAGCTTGAAGTCCTGTTCCCGACAGATCAATGTATGACCCGCTATCGTCCGTACCAGTACCAGCGGCAACAATCTCATAACAGTTACCACCACCATCACCGGCAGTATGATATCCTTGAGTACCTACCCAATCACCTTCAGACAAAGAGGTATTTGCGATCATAGTCGCCACTGTATCCAGATCGGGCGTAATTAAAGACAGCAAAGCGTCCAGGTATTGGGACTCCTCCGCGGTATCCGGGACGCCGCTGGGGGTGGCGCCTGCGGCTGCAAGTAACGCCTGTTGGAACCCTAGGTTATCGTTAAACCAGGCCGCCTCTAAGGGCGTCCCGGTGCCGTCGCCCGATACTGTTACGTTACGCGCGGCGCCCTGGGGGTACGCGTCGCTCGCGGGTTCTACCTTGCCGGGGTACTCGTCTTCCAATCTAATAGCCATTATGCCGTCCTCCGCCAAATGTATTCGACTTGATAAGGGGGTATCGCCGTCACCGAGGCGACGCTCCCGCTTATCCCGTGATCGTGCTCCTCGTCCCCGCCCGTGTCGGTTGTTTGCTGCGTCGAGTTGTTAACTTCGTACGTCTGTCCTGACCCGGCGTTACTGTATGCCGTATTGTGTAGATACCCGTGACTATGCGAGGGCATCTGGGCGATCGTTATCGCGTGCCCGTCAACAGATAGACCCGTCGCCGCGTGGCTGTGCGTCTTGCTGCCCCCCGTTTCGCCTACGGTATTGAAACTGGAGTCGGATTCATCCAGCCCCGCGATAAACTTACCTTTGATGCGAACCCACGTCCCGACGCCGAACAGCGTCGCGGGGGAGGTGCTGCTGTGCGACATATAGATCGCACCGACAGGGTTAAGCATGTCGAACATGCTGGCCGCCTCAGTCAGCCAAATAGATCGGGGCGCGCCTTCAGATACCGGATCTTGAACCGACGACGCGGGGCCGTTGGCAGTGGCGCATACATACGTCACCCCGTCCGACCCGACAATCTTCGTACCTACTGCGTAGTCGACTAGCGCATACCAACGCGTATTAATTATCGCTTGCAAGTATTGCGCCGCCTGCACCGTGTCCGGGTTGCCGTTAGGCACTATGCCCGCCGCTTTCAGTAAGGATTGTTGCATCCCCAGTACATCGTCGAACCAGGCTTTCTCTAGCGGGGTCCCATCCAGCGCCCCGGGCGTGGTTTCATTTTTCGCTGATCCGTACGGGTGATCATCATCCGGGTCAGTCGTGTTGTCGTATGTTGTGCCGATATTAATCGCCATTTAATTATACTCCACTATTAGCCCGATCCATTGCTGGGCAGGGCATATTTTAAGGCATAGCGCCTCGAATTCTTCTCGACGGGCTAGGGGTATGTTCGCTCTATCGCCGTATAGCTCGCCGCCTATATACAGCACGTACGGCCACTCCAGTGGATCCGTCGGTATGTTGTATCCTATGTTATCAGGTTTATTTACCAGTAGTCCACCCGTCACGCCATTGGCCGCGCCACATACGACCGCCGATCCGCCGCAGACCATTACAGCCCCGCCGCAGTTCGCGAAATATCCTACAGCCTCGCCTGTGGCAAACTCCGAAGGGTCCCGCGCGACTGGCGTTTCTGGGTCGATCCATGGGAGGAGGTCCCCGCACACCGCCGAGGGGTCGCCCGCTATAGCGAGCGGCTCCCCGCATTCGGCGGTATATACGCGCACCATGGCCCACCACTCATGCACATACACGTCGAACCCTGCAACGCGCAGAGTCTCCTGCAAGTATACGGGCGACTGACCACCCAGCGCTTTCCACGCGCCGTCTAGTCGGTCGCGTCTCTCTTGATCGGTTAGTGTCGTCGTAGGCAGCCCCCACTGCTGCTCCCATTCTGACAAGGCGCGTGTCGTCTGCGGGAAGTTATCGAGCCAGACCCCGTCTATATGCGCCCTCGCGTCCTCGCCCGTACCCGTTAGCCCTTGGAAAAACTGGCGGAGCTTTTTGTCGATAGTTATCCGCCAGGCTTTCGCGCGGGGCAGAACGTGTTTAAAAATTCGTAAAAACATTTCTAGGTATACCCTATACTATCCGCTTTCGCTTTCTCGCCCGTCCCCAGGTCCCTTGTTGTTAAGGGCACAGCGCCCTCGGTGATCGTTACCGCGCTGAAAGTACCCTCCGCCGCGCTGACTATGTCGTCAACAATCCCGGCTATTGCGCCTTGTGTTATGCGATCGCGGCGCGGTGGTAGGGCTAACCCGATTATATACGGTTCGCGCTCGTAAAAGTATTCCGTGACTGCGGCGGATATGCTCGCTTGCACGTCTGCCAGGTTGGTCGCGGCCACGCCGTCGACGACGACCTCGAACCCCGTCCGGGTGATCGGATAACTGTTAATAAATACGTTTACCGGCCGCCTGGTGGCGCGCCCGTCTTGGTCAAGTTCGCATGACGCTTTCACCTCTAGGAGCTGCGCCTCGGTAGGTATGCCGTCAGCGCTTCCCGAGCTTGCCACCGTCGCGTCGCTGTACAGGTCGACCTGCCCGGGGTCGCCTGTATAGGGGTATACGTTCAATATTCCTGCGACCTCTTCGCCCCATTGCTCGTAGTCCGCGTATGCGCCCCCCTGCGGCCGTTTCTGGAAACGATCCAGAATCCGCTGGCGATACACGTCCGTCGCTTCAGCGTCGGCCCCTGTAGTCGTTTGTGAGTCTACTGTCGCGGTGCGGTTGACATTGGCCAGCGGGTTCGCGAAAGAGACCGTGTCGCCTGCGTCCAGGTTGCCGATCGTACCTTCACCCCCGCCGCCTGTCTGATCGGAGTACGCCCTGATCGTCGTTTGTACCGTGTCCGCGTCCAGTGCGACGGCGGCGATCGTCAAGTACGTTACGCCGTTGTTAGCGTTAACGAGCTGAGTACCCGCGGGCAGCGTGCCCGTCTGGCTCTCGACTGAGATATCGATTAGTAGTTCGGCACTCGTCGCGCCCACTGGATCGCCGGTGCCTACCAACCGCCCCAGCTGAACCAACGGGATCAACGTTACGCCGTTAACCTCCGTCTCTTTAGCGCTCGCCGACTGCACGAACATTTGCAGAAACATGAAGCCCGCGTACTTGTAAAGTATAACGAAGACCGCCGCCAGGGCTTTCGCCAAAACGCGAAGGAAAGACTTCGGCAAAAGCGGGATTGATTGACCGAGCGACGCCTCAAGCTGCGTTATAATGTTGTCGCTGATCTCTGCGGTTGTGGGGGTAGTTAGACTCATGATCTGGCCTTCCAGTTCTCGACATAGTTGAAACGGGACTCTTCCCCGTACGCCTCAATGTCTATTGTTAAGTTAATATAGTTAAGCCCCGGGATCGAGGCAGCTACGGCCACGTTGGACGCGATCCCCCCGTCGATAAACCACTGGAGGTCGCGGGCGGCTGCGTCTTCTATGCGCCGCAGGTTGCCGCTGGAAGCGGGCAGCGCTTGCAGTAAATGCTGCGCCTCGCTCCTGTAGCGCTTCGGCTTCTCGGTTTCTGACAAATTGCCCCACCAAGTTTGTGCGCTGTCTTGCCTCCCGTCGTCGTCCTCGTTGCCTCCGAACAGAGACAAGTACACGCTGGTTTGCAGGCCGCCGGACATCTCGACGAGGCCGTTAACCACGTTAATCTCGCCGCCGTCGTCCGTCTGGTATAGCAGGACGTCGCCCTGTTGTTGTTGTGTCATGTGTTCGTTCCCGTGTCGCCCGGAGGCGTGCCCGCTGGGTGTACGTGCTCTTTCATTTCTTTACCCGCCGCAGTTAATGAAGCGGTACCCGCAACGGTCGATCCGGTTACTGTCGCCGGACTTGTTATGTTGCCGCTGGTGTCTATAGTAACACCATTTACAAGGAAATTACCACCAGCGGCAAGCTCGAACGACCCGGCGCCGTTATCGCCTTTTATGCTCCCGTCTGGGCTTAGCCTGAATGACCCGGCGCCGTTAACTACTAAGGCCGTCCCGTCGCCTTGCAGCCACACCTCGACCACTACGACGCCGCCTGAGTCGCGGGCATATATGCGCTTGTCGCCTGCCTGCGCTTTCTGATCGGAGTTAGGATCTACGTACCCGACAACGGCCTCGCTGCCTGTACGCGGGACCCCCACCGTGATCGCGTAATCGCCTGGTAGCGGGTGCGCGTCGTCGCCAGCCGGGGCGAAGTGTTGCGCGGTTACGTTCGCGCCTCCGCCGGGGTCGACCTTCACGTCGGACACTTTCGCGCCGTGCGCGCTGCTGCGTATAAATGACAGTATTGCGGCTATTCGTCCCACGGTAGCGCCTCCGGTATCTCGCCGCTGAAAGCGCCAGGGATCACAAGATTGAGCACGGCCATCTCGCTCGCAGGCTCTTTGCTGAAAGTAACCGAGCGTATTATAAATTCGTAAGAACTGTATATCATCGCGCCCGGCGCGTGTAGTTTTATCGATGTATTAGGCTTCCACAGCGCGCCAGACTGATCGCGCCAGGTACTCACTTCGACCGAATAGCTGGCCGCGTTGCCGAACATGCGCCCCGCCTTGGCCTGTACAGCTGCGTTTATGCTCCCGTCGGCACTGTCGGGCGCGTCAAAGGTGATCGGCCGCACGACGCCCTTCAGGCGGCTGTTAGTTACGGTAAACTGGGAACCCCCTAGCCCTACTATGACAGGATCGATACCCGTGACGTGGCTGTAGTAATCTTGCGGATTAAAAAAAGGCGTAACTGCCAGTACAGGCGAGGACCCTTGCCGCAGTACAGCGACAGGGCGGCCCCCGCTGATCGACTGTTGGATCAACAGGGCGCCGTTCTCGTCGCTCGATATTATAAGGTTCCGCTGCTGGGCTAATTTTGTTAAAAACGTGAGGACCTTTTCGCTAGTGCGCGCCGCCACTATGTCGAACGTGGGTCCCTGGTCTCCCTCGACCTTTACAGCGATCCCGAAGGGCTGCGCCATCCGTGCCGCGATATCGCGCAGCCCTTGGCCAAGGAACTCGACCTGATACTCGTCGCTCGCGGGCGCTGTGCAATCATTCAAGACGCCGGGACGGGAGTACGCGCTCACTGTTAACGATCGGCGGTTGCTGTCTAGAAAAGGGGTAACCCCGACAGCCGTGCCCGTGAACAAAGTGTCGCCACCCACTAAAACGGTTACAGGTTTATAACTGAAAGGCCGAAATGTATCCCGGAACGTCTGCATACCCGGCTCAAACGGCGCCGTAAATTCGAGCACGTCCATCGCGTCGATTGATCTGACGATCCGCGCGGTCCCCCAATACCTGAAGCGCTGGCCGTCGATTAAGATCGCGACCTCGTTCGGGCTGTCCGCGGCTGCTTGCGGGGGTATGTCCCGCGGCGCGCCGGGCTGTTCGGGTACTGCGATCTCCGTGCCGGGTACCAACGGCTCCGCCGCCCCTGGGTTAGCCGACGCGATAAGGGTCGCCTGCTTCTCGTCGCCGTATTGCCTGCGCGCGATCAGCTCGAAGGTGTCCCCCTGCTCTACGCGGTGGCTAGTGTTAGACATAGTACACGATCTCCCGCCCTCGGGGGAGTTCTAGTATTTCCGATCCGCTTAGATCGTTTGACTCGATAAAAAAGTCAAGCTGGTCGTCTACGCTCCCGTACAGCTCTGCAGTTAAATCGATGATCGTCCGCGGGTGCGTCAGTACCATCCGGCGCTCCTGCTTTAACGTGAACGAGATCTGTACCAGATACCCCGCGACCAGGGCAACGGCTGCCTGTAGCTGCTGGTAACTGCCCCCCGTGTCGACTTCACCTAGCGATTGATAGTTATCGTCCCGCCATGCCGCCACGCTGTCGAATTGGTCCAGTAT
>JAAEPE010000113.1 GCA_024222395.1 Myxococcales bacterium | reverse complement strand
GGATGAGGTCGAATCTGGGTCCGCTTCGTGCCGAAACGCAAGAGTTCGCAGTCTGCACAGCATCGCGCCCACCATACTGGCCTCGGTCCATCTGTCGCAGACGTCCCACGCCGTCGACCACGGGCCATACTCGCCAGGCAGGTCTCGCCACGGCGCGCCTGTACGCAAGACCCAGAAGATAGCGTTGAGAATCACGCGACGGTTGCGGGGGCGACGACCGGTCTTGAAATTGCCGGTGGGAAACAGGTCGGCGACCGTCTCCCATTGCGGGTCGGTCAGTTGGTGACGGGGCTTGCGTGTTTGAGACATGCTCTCTACAGATCACTCGATCCCGATTCAGGCAAGAATTTGGCCTCTATTCGGAAACCAGACAGAGCCTAGTCTCGCCGGTCAGTTCTACGTCCGCTTCGTGACTGCCTTCTTCCTTTCATTTTGGCTGCCCCAGTACAGGCAGAAGAAGAGGAGCTCACGAGCAACGACAAAGCCGCTAAGCAAAGAACCGAAGAAGAAGGGGGAATCGGAAAAGGAAGCGAAGCCGGCTAGCGAGAGCAAGCTGCGTGAGGCGGAACGAAGAAAGCTGGAGGCTAAGCGGGGGGCAACGAATCAGTGGACTTGGCTACCGCGTCGACGCCGCCAAATCACGAACATCGCAGCTCCGAGTGCCAAGAAGAAGCCCGCCAGAGCCCACGCCCAAGGGCGTCGTCCAGCTGAATCCGTAACGCGCCGAGCAACAGGTTCGAAACGCATGTCGCTATGGCCATCACGCAAGAGCTCAAAGAGATAGCGACGCGCGCGCTGCCAAGACGCCCCATCCTCGGGAAAGCTCACAGACTCGGCACTGCCAACTTGATCCACCACCGCAGGCAAGAGGGCCTCGAGTAGAGCATCCACCTCAGCAGAGAAGCCCGCCTCCCGCGCCATCACTAGGTACTCCACGTCCTCGATGCCCCGGCGCCAATTCTTGAGACGAATAGAAGGCAATGGCCCTTGTACACCAGCGTCGCTCTCCGGAAAGAGAAGGTCCCTCCCAGGATACATGAGAAGCCCATCTCCATTCACGCGATCACCGTGCCTGTTGGTGAAGTTCAGCGCCTCGTTTGCAACATCAATAGCTCCTCGCTTGCCTTGAAAATCGTAGTAGTACGTCGCCTCCCAATAGAACCAGCGAGGGATGTCATGCTTGTACTGAATCCATGGATTCACTCGCGGTGCCACGGCGACATCGTCAATCGCATAGCTTCCGGTGTAGGGGCGCTCCCCGTTGTAGATCCACACCTTCTTGCCAGCAGCGCGCCCCTTGGCAGCGTTGCTCCTTGAGTACATTCCGGCGGGCAGAGCAAAGATGTCTGTATCGAGATTGAATGCGTAGAGCGTCGTCACAAAGGATGGCACGGGATTCGAGACCTCGGCCCTGCGATTGATCTCGCCTCGGTCCCCTGCCCCCGGTTCGTCGAAGACATATACGAAGACGTCTCGGAGTTCAGAATACCTCCGAGACTCCTCAAGCAGTTCCGCAGCCTTTGCGGACTCGAGCTCGCCCCCGTAGGCGTGAAAGACGAGTAGGTCTAGTCCCCTGCCCTCTCCCGGCCCTTCGTACCCCCGCTCTCGGGTAAATGCCCGCCCAGAGAGCAGGTCATCCACTTCCTCATCAATATCTTCGTGCTGGCCGAAGAAGCTAATTCGATGTCGCTTGGCAAGCTGATAGTGGCGCAAGCGCAATTGCGCCTTCTCCTCGGCCGAGGCTGTAGCGGGGTCAGAAAAATACCGACCGGCCACGCGCTCATCGCCCAGATCACTTCCAGAGAACCACACCATCGACCTGGCACGAATCTCATCCGGCATATCTCTATCAAGCAGCTCGATCTCGACAGGAATCTCACACCCGCCTTCGCAGCCAGCCTCTGCCTTTACGACGATACGCCCTGTCACCGTGCCAGCAAGGGCATTCGGCCCGATCCAGAGGTCCACCCAGATGACTTGATTTCGAGTAGCCAGAAGCTCCATCGGCTCTCCCGAGGCGAGTGGCAGGAGGCGGTCGGGAATGTCTCCAAGTAGTCCGCTTGGCTCAGCGGCACTACCGGGTTTCCACACCAGGCCATGAGAACGCTCTGAGACTTCGACGAAACCTTCGCGGAAGAATGCAACGCTCACCCCCGGCATCCCCTCGCTCTGGAGCGAAACTCCGCTTGCCCCGTTGGGCCCCACCGGCAACACGATCTGAAACGAGAGAGTCTCGTTGCGCATTCCAAAGAGCGCGACAGAGGCTGAGCGCGCCCCAGACGCCTCTGTTGCTCGAATCTTCTCCCCATCACCAACCGTCCAAATATCGGCGACCTGCCCGCGCGCCTCGCGCTCTCCAATGCAAGCAAGTCCGAGCGTGAGAGCCAGAGCTAGAAGCGCGTTCAGCTGCTTCGACGGCCATAGCTGTGGAAACCAATGCGAGAGCTGGAACACTGCGAGCAGTCGTACCGCAGTGTTGCCCCCCTGCATAGTTTCCAGAAGTTGCAGCCAACCGTCCGAGTGGGGGAATAGTCAGAAGGGTAACTTCGGTAATCCACACACCAGCCAGCGCCCCCATACACGAAGGCACTCCAATGAATCTTCCCAGCACCCTATTTCTCTCAGCTTGCACCCTCCTGGGCAGCTCCTTCACAATCTCAGAGGCCCGAGCTCAACCGCATGCTCGCGAAAGTGTCAGCGTGACAACGTCGCGCGGCCGCTTGGGCGCTCAAGTCATCTCGATTTCCGAGCACCTGCGCCAGTACTTCGCAGCCCCCGCCGATGCAGGCATACTTGTCGATCACGTGTTGCCAGGCTCGCCCGCTGCGAAGGCCGGACTTGCAACTGGCGACGTTATCATCGATATCCAGGGCGTCAAGATTGGCCGCGCAATGGACGTCTTCAGTGCTCTTCGCAGCACCAAGAAAGGCGAGAAAGTGAACGTCAAGATCATCCGCAAGAGGAAGGCCAAGACTCTCCAAGTGATTCTCGCCGACAGCGCTTCGGGCCATTCAATGCTCTGGGGTGAGAAGCATGGTGCATTCTCAAACTCACCTGACTGGAAGTTCGGCGAGTCCATGTTGGACGGCCATCGATTTCCCATGGGCCCCATGCATGGCGAGGCGCCCGCAGCTCTGCAAGAGAAAATGCGCAAGCTCGAAGAGCGGCTCGACAGGCTGGAGGGCAAGAGCGAGAGTGGACAGCGCAAGACGAAACCAAGCAAGCGGCTCAAAGGCGCTTCTCGGGGGACAAAGAAGAAGAGCTAGGCGCAGATTCTTGTAGACGCAGGCCTAGGTCTTCGGCTCGCCAGGAGCCAGCACCGACGCGAGCCCAAGCTGGATACCGCTCTGGATGAGACGGAGAACGCTCTCTACCTCACTCGCGCTCAGTTGGAGATGAGCAATCATTCGGCTCTTCGTCTTCACCTCGAGCTCGGCATGGGCCTTATTGACCCAACGCATGACCGTCGTCTTGTGAACTCGGTAGAGTGAACCAATGTCCTCGAGGGTCATCTCGTCCAAATAGTAGTGCCGCAGCACATTCGCCAGTCGGTCTTCGAGCTCGCCGATGGAATTCTTGAAGGCGTCACGAAACGCGCTTCGATACAGCTCCTTCATGTATTGAAGTTGCTGATCGTCGTTCTTGTCGGGCATCGCAACCAAGAGCTGCTCATCACCGGCAGGAACGGGAGCGCGACCAATGCGGCGAAGCTCATTGAGCCCGGTGCGCAGTCCCGTCGCATAGACCCAGGAGCGCAGAGCTCCGGTTCCTGCATAGTTGCCGATCTTTGACGCAATGCCGTCGCCCCTGACCACGAGTAGTTTCATGCGCACCTGTTGTCGCAACTCATCGGCCTGCGCACTAGTCATCGATAACTTGCGAGCGGCGGCGCTGACCAGTCCGAGCAAGTCGGTCTCGAAGCTAGCTACGGCGGTGGCAACGCCAAGCGCGCAACCGCGAGCGAGCAAGAGGTCTGCTGTGTGCACTGCCGCCACCTCTTGCTCTGCCGGGCGGAACCCTGGCAAGCGGGTAGCCACATATCGCAGAAACTCGGCCTCCGAATCGAGAAGAGCTGGGTGGGCGCGGCGCGCCTCGGCTAGCAAGACCTCGATAGCAACTCGCAGGCGAGCCTCGTCGTACTCGGCATCATCTGCCAGAGCTCCAACAAATTCGGAGAGGAGTGGGGAAGAAAGTGTCTCGCTGGGCAAAGAAGTCACGGGCCTTTGGCGCCATTGAGTATACGCTTAGGTGACTTGTAGCTGGCAACCAACAACGTGCCAGCTGCTCACCTTCTTGCAACCACACTAGTTCTTGCGACGACCCCAAAGTGTCCTGCCTATCTCCCGAGCTTGCTGTCGACTTCGTCGTTGGGGCGCTTCCCGACGGCCCCGCGCGCGACGTGGAGTCGCATATGGCTCGCTGCCACGATTGCCGGAGGCTCGTCGTGGAGATTGCCAAAGAGGGCAATGCGCCCGATACCGACATTGCCCCTCCCAGCGCCGCAGCCCTTGTCACCTCTTCGCTGGGGAGCCCGGTGCAGGCTCTCATGCCGGCCATCCTCGGCAAGGGCGAGACCACAGAGCCTGGCAAACGCAGCGCAAGCAAGCGGAAACCCACGTTTGAGCTTCGGCGAGGGCTACAGATCGGGCGCTACACCCTTCTCTACCCACTCGGCGAAGGTGGCATGGGCTCGGTCTACGCAGCGTTTGATCCCAAGCTCGACAGGCGGGTAGCACTCAAGTTTCTCCGAACCGACCTTCTCGGGACCGCGCAGCAGGGGCATCGCCAGCGACTGGTTCGTGAGGCGCGTGCCCTCGCGCGACTCTCTCATCCCAACGTCGTTAGTATCTACGACGTTGCAGAGACCGACGGCAGCGTCTTTCTCGCCATGGAGCTCATCGATGGCACCAACGCGCGGGTGTGGAGAGAACTCGGTGCCCGCTCACCTTCGCAGATTCTAAAAGTGTATCGCGAGTCGCTGAAGGCACTCATGGCCGCTCACGAGCAGGGCATCATTCACCGCGACTTCAAGCCCGACAATGTCATGGTCGGTGCGGACGGAATCGCCCGTGTAACCGACTTTGGGCTCGCGCGTGCGGCCATGCTGGACGTCGATGTCTTGCTTGCCGATGCCCAGTCACAAGGCGTCAATTGGGAGACCCTCACCCAGACAGGGCTAGTTCTGGGAACGCCTCGCTACATGGCCCCCGAGCAGTTTAGTGGTCTCGCCAACGAATTGACGGATCAGTTCTCGTTCTGTCTTTCCATGTACGAGGCACTCTACGGGCACTATCCGTTTGGCACCAGGACTCCGCGAGATCTAGCCCCCGACAAGCCTATATCCGAACAAATCTTAGAGCCACTTAGCAAGAGTCAAATCCCCGACGCACTCAGGAAGATCCTTCTCAAAGGCATGACAGTCAACCCAGCCATGCGCTGGCAGAATAGCGCTGAAATGGACTACGAGCTAGCCCACGCTTTGGATACAAGTAGCCAAGGCATGCGCTGGGGGGCGCTTGCGGCCATCGGCATTGCCGCTGCCATCGCTGCGTTCTTCTTCGCACCAGCACCGCCGACGGTAACCAAGGCCGCCGAAGACCCGCGAGACTACGCCAGCGAAATCCTGGCACTCAAAGAGCGCCACGCAGCGGCCATCGATGAGCTACCAATTGCGCAGAAGAAGATTCGCAAACTCGAGGTGCAGCTGGAGGACGCCGAGCGCAGGCTCGCACTCCTTGCGCTCATTAAGGAAGAGGAGGTACTCAGGCGAGCGGGCCGGTCAACGACTCCCCCTCCCTTGCCGATTCGCAGTGTTGAGCGGTCAGTTACAACCAGGCTAGCTGAGGTACTCGCCTGCTATGAGACCCACATCGACGATGACGAAGAATCGACCATACGTGTTCGGGTGGGAATCGGAACAAACGGGATCGTTCGTTGGGTGGCCCCGCCCTATCAAGGCAATGGCAAGGCGAGTCGTTGCCTCGAGGGCTCGCTCAAGCGACTCACGTTTCCCGCGAGCGATTCCGCGACTACCGCGACCCTCTTTCTCAGTTTCTTTCGTCTCGAATCCGGCATGCTTGCCGTGAACATGAGGGCCAAGACGCGCAGCGCTTCGCTGGGCCAAGTAACAGTAGACGCCCGAGGCAAAGTACTTGTGGACTGCTCGCCCAGTAATCCTCTCTGCGGACTGTAGAGGATAGCTGGTACCGACCTGCGTGAAAGTAGGTCGTTAAACGTAGTGCGTTGTGCGCTGCTGTATCGCGTTCCCCTACCCAACGAAGCAACCCAGTATTGCTATACTAGATACTCCCGAACGGGGTATGCCCGAACGGCCCAGCTCTAGTTAAGTGAAGTACTGCAACACATGTGGCGAGGTCTACGCCTCACGAACCATGGCGTGCTCCTCCGATGGGTCGAAGTTGACGGAATGGAACGACTCAAGGTTCGGTCGGGACGATTCGCAGATTTGCTCAGCTCGAGACGACTCGCAGGTTACTTCGGCTCGAGGCGACTCGCAGGTTACCGCGGTTCGTCAACTCAACGACGAAGAGCACACGAACGTCGATATAGTGCCACGCATTGGCCTTCGCGCGGCGCGTGGCAAGAACGCAAATAGCGGGAGTTCGTCGAGCGATGACATCGGCGAGCACACGGACGTCATTGACACCAAGGCCCACGAGACTCTTACCGACTTCGGCTCTCAGGTTGAGCGCGGAAGCGATGTTAGCAAGTTGTTCTGCTATGAGGATCAAGTTGCCGACCCCTTTGCGGGCATGGTCATCGGCAATCGCTATTTACTCGAATCCAAGATTGGCACGGGGGCATTCGGCGTCGTCTTCGACGCATACGACAAGGAGGAGGAGAAGCGCGTCGCCATCAAACTGCTCTCACCTGCGCTCTGTGACGACAAGCGAGCGCTAATTCGCTTCCGTCGCGAAGCAATTGCTGCTAGTCGTATCCAGCATCCAGGCATCGTCGCCATCTACGACTTTGGAATCCAGGATGAGGGTTCTAGTTACATCGTGATGGAGTACTTGGACGGTCGGGACTTGGCAACGCTGATAGAAGGTGAGCAATACGTCTCTCCTGCCAGAGCTACGCAGATCATCGCTCAATGCGCCGAGGCGCTCTCCGAGGCGCACGATGCCGGCGTTCTTCATCGCGACCTAAAGCCGGCCAACATTTTCGTTGTACAAAACCCCGATCGCAGTGAGCACGTTAAGATCCTAGATTTCGGCATCGCCAAAGACCGCAGTACCAATCCGCGCAATGCAGACCTCACCTCGGCTTCTAAAGTCGTGGGCACGCCCTATTACATGGCTCCGGAACAGGCGCGCGGACTCGCTCTAGATGGCCGAGCCGACGTCTACTCCCTCGGAGTCATCCTCTACGAGCTTCTCACCGGCACTAGGCCCTTTGAGGGAGCGTCCGTCTACGAGATTCTGCTTGCCCATGTAGGCGCACCGCGCGTTCGTCCGTCCAGAGTTCGTCCCCCTCTCGCCTCCGAGTCCATACTCGAAACTATCGTTCTCAAGGCCATCGACGCAGATGCGGAGAAGCGATTTGTCTCTATGCACAAGTTCGCGGGAGCACTTTGGAGCACCTTGCGAGTCGATACGGAGGACATAGCGGAGCCAACGGTGCACGCAAGTTTGCATGACGCCAGTGCGGCTAACTCGGTAATGAGCGAGGTCCCAACCGGTGCAACTCTCAACATTCACACCAGGGGGAAGCGATCGCCCCACAAGAGGGGATATCTATGGGCAGCGATCCCACTGGCAGCGGCCCTCGTCTTCATCACCGCGCTGAGCTCATCAAAGGACTCCGCGGAGGACTCTCCCGCCCCGGACGTCACGCCGAAGAGCGAGGTGCTTCCGATGACTGCGTCTCCCACAGCTCCACCCCCCGGCCCCATCACAGAAGAAGAGTCCGCGCTCGCCGAGGGTGAACTAGCAGACGAGAAGAGGACATCCCCGGCGGTTACGGGGAAGGTGTCCCCCTCTGAGCGGCGCTCGAAGCGGCGCTCGAAGCGGCGCCCGAAGCGGCGCTCGAAGCGGCGCCCGCGCGCGACCAGGGGTCGTGCGAAGCGAAACGCAAATACAAGCACGAAAAATCGCAACGAAGGTATAGAGGAACGGTAGTTAGGTTCGTCAGAGCCCCTACTATACTACTTATTCTCAGCACCTCGGGCCCGGCATCCTCGCTGACTTGGATGTGGCGAAGGCTGAGTACAAAGAGGGCTAACGCCTGCTCCAGAAGAAACGCTACCGCGCAGCACTGGAGCACGACGAGACTTCCTACAAGATTTCGGCGCGTCCGCGCACCTTGTTCAACATCGCACTGTGCCACGAAGGCATGGGAGAGTAGAAGAAGGCCATCGCAAGATTTGAACTCTTTGTCGAACGTGCGGAGGCCTGAGATGCAGAATTCCTGGCTGAAGCAAGAAATAGACTCAAAGCGCTCCGCAATCAAATCGGCTCGGCTCTCGACTATCTGTTGCTTCAGAGCCGACCGGGGCGACTGTCACTATCGGCGGCAGCGTACGAGGCCACACCCCGCTGAAGGTACATTTGTCATCGGGCTCGCATATCCTGCGAGTTCGACGCAGTGGTCTCGCACCAGTACCCGGCGCATCCGAGTCTTGGCTGGCAACGAGATGAGCGAGTTCGAGTGCGCTCGGACATTCGAAACGTCAGTGTTAGGCTCTGTCTGGTTTCCGAATAGAGGCCAAATTCTTGCCTGAATCGGGATCGAGTGATCTGTAGAGAGCATGTCTCAAGCACGCAAACCCCGTCACCAACTGACCGCCCCGCAGTGGGAGACGGTCGCCGACCTGTTTCCCACTGGCAATTTCAAGACCGGTCGTCGCCCCCCGCAACCGTCGCGTGATTCTCAACGCTATCTTCTGGGGCTTGCGTACAGGCGCGCCGTGGCGAGACCTGCCTGCCGAGTATGGCCCGTGGTCGACGGCGTGGGACTTCTTAGACAAATGGACCAAGGACTGGACGTTTGACGCGATGCTGTGCAGACTGCGAACTCTTGCGTTTCGGCACGACGCGGACCCAGATGAGCTTTGGTGCATTGATGGCACATCGATTCGAGCCGCACGTTGCAGTGCGGGTGGGGGAAAAAATGCAGACCCAGATAGCATTCGACAAGCGATCCTATCGCAGGCGAAGCATTGTCGAGTGCCTGATAGGTTGGCTCAAAGAGTCGCGACGATTCGCAACCAGATTTGAGAAGACCGCCATCAACTTTGGAGGCATGGTCAAGCTTGCCTTCATTCACCACTATTTCAGGATCCTAGGCCTTTGAAGGGAAACCGGACGGAGCCTAGTATTGACGGACTAATTGTCGGCTAGACGCGCGAGCATGACGAGAGGGGGCCGAGCCTCGAGCGCAGGATCATGGCTGGTCACCACGTCATTATCGTGGAGTCTCGTCATGGATAGTCATGAAGCAAACGCGTGCACCTCTCACCGGGCGAGACCCTTGAGGTTGATCTCAAGTTTCAGCAGAGCCCGGGCCGAAACGTAGCGAGTTGGAGTTTTGGCGCTCTCTGCACAGTTGGGATGCTCGCCGGTCTGACTCTCAGTGTGCTCGCCATCTCCAACCATCGCAGCGAGTCAGAGACTCAGAACCAAGAAGGCGAAGATCGCGCACTTAAGGCGGGGCTACTTCTTGGCGGCGACGCTGTCGGGTTGTTTGTGGTCCGGCACCTCAAGCACAGCGACCCCACGGCCAAACTAGAGCGGAGCCACGAGTAGGGGCTCTGGATCTATGCTCTGGCCTCGCTGCCCGACCACAAGTCGCAACTCAAGATAGATTGAGTCACCAGAGGCGACCGCAAGCTCCTGGCCCCGCTTAACGGGATCGCCGGCTCTCACGGTGGGGTTCTCTACGTCGCCAGTAATGGAAACGAGGTCACCGTGCTCGATGATAAGAGATGTTCCGAGTCCGCGAATTGGGCCGACATAGCGCACCCTCCCCGTCGCAACGGGCGAGACTCCTCGTCCAGCCTCACTCGCAAGCCGCACTCCACGGCTGCGGAGCTTCACTCGGTGACTTGGCCCCTTATACTCTCCGTAGCCACGCACAATCTTCGATTCAAGTATCGGCCATTGGAGCGTGCGCTGCTTCGGAGACGCAGCGGGCTCGAGCGTCGACTCTTCTATGAGTCTCGTGTCAGCTTTATCTGCCAAGTCGATTTCGTGATGCAGCATGTCGATTTCGCGCACATCACGCATCGCAACGCGACGAGCAGCCCCGAGCCAACGAGCGCTCTCACGCCGAGCTTCGGGCTCGAACCACACCCGCGGCCAATTGGCTCTGGAGAGCTTGTAGATGGCTCGCAGCCTGCGCTTCATTTCGCCTTCGCGAATTTCGAGTTTCTCGGTTAGCAGGCCTTGGGTTTTCGCGAGCGATTCTCGTTCGCGCTGCAAGTGCTCCGTGTAGCGCGCGGCAGCGGCGACATCGCGTTTGCTGGCCTTGGTAGCACTCACGCCATAGCCGGGCGCGATGAGTGCGACGGAGACGGCGAGCAGAGCCCCGGCACCTAGCAAGCCCAAAGGCCTCACGTGGGAGCCTGCGAGTGATTTGTCAGCATGCCGCCAACTACGCCCAGACTCACTCCAAAGAGACCTAGCTGCAAGATATCCTTCGTGGCGAGGAACGTAAGATCCATCGAGCCAAACGAAGAGGCGAGGGCAGAGGCTATTATCGGCGCACCGGCCGAGAAGAGGAGCCACAATAGCAGCGTTGCCGAAACAGCCCCCAGCAATCCCAAGAGAGCGCCTTCAATCAACGTAGGCCCACGACGCAAAACACCTGGCGCTCCCATCAAACTAAGAACGCGAAGCTCAGACGCGCGAGAGTCCGCTGAGAGTCGCATCGTCGCCACCACAGTGAATACTCCGATAAGGCTCGCAAAGATGACCAAATAGAGACCAGCTCGCTGAACCCGACCAATGAGGGCAGTGAAGTCATCTACCCAGTTGCCTAAGAACTCGACATCCTCGACACCCGACGTGGCCAACAGTCGCTCCATGACTGGGTGCGCCGAGACCAGGTCTCGAACCCCTTCCACGAGCTGCACCTCCAAGGATGCGGGCAAGAAGCTTGCTTCGATGCCTTCTAGCAACTCATCATGGTGGCCGAGGGAGAGACGAAGATGCTCCATCGCCTTCTCCGGTGGTACGTAGATGACATTGTGTACTGCAGGCAAGTCGATTAGTGCCTTAGAAATATTCTCAGCATGCTCGTTACTGGTGCCCTCATCGAGGTATACGATCATTTGTACACCGGCCCCCCAGCCATCACTGAGCGTGCGAACGTTGCGCTCTGCCATGTGCGCTATGCCGACCAGGACCAGAGCAACCGTCATGACGCCGATGGTGAGCGCGGCAATGAGCGGTCGACGTCGAATGCTCGCCAAGGCCCGGGCAAACGCGTACCCAAGTGTACGCACGCGCCGCTTCATCGGATCGTCTCCTTCTTCACTTGCACAAGCTCACCTGTCACAAGGTTTACGAGTTCCGACCCCATCTCCATGGGATCGTCGAGAAGTGGCTGCAGAGCGGAACGCGCATCCCCCGTGCCGTGATTGGGTCTGCGTATCCGTCTCGACGCTTCCACGCGTCGTCTTACGATAGTTCGGTATCCAGTCTTCATGGTCCGCTCTTCAGTCGCCGCTAGCACTGACGGGAAATGGCACTACCTTGTCCACAACTGCGATGTCGCTAGCCGGTGCGGCAGTTGGCCGATTGTTGAACAGAGAGGTCATGTCGCCTGGGATTAGCTGAGCGCAAGACAGAGTCAGATGGCGCCACCCTGGTTGCTGAGCATGAGCCAAGAAACGAGGGTCATTCGTGGCAATGACAACAGCACATCCCGCCTCTCGCATGTCCTCAATCAACTGCACGAGCTGCAAGACCCGTTCGGCATCAAGGTCGTTTGAGGGCTCATCCGCGACAAATATTTGTGCGTTTCTAACCAGGCCGCGCGCCAGAGAGACTCGACGACGCTGGCCTGTGGAGAGCTCCGTAACACGACGCTTCTTCTGCGCCGCGAGGTCCACAGCATCCAACGCTTCACTCGCACGACGCTTCGCTTCGCGTCGACTTGTGCCGCACACCTCGAGGGCAAGACGTACATTCGCCAGCGCCGAGAAGTCACCGATAAGTTCAAGCTCTTGTGGAACGAAGGCCAATCGGCGGCGCAGTAGTGCGGTCGACGTGGATCGCATGCGAGCTACGTCATGGCCAAAGACGCGAACTTCGCCTTCATCCGCCGTAAGAAATCCACCAATCAGGCTGAGCAGGGATGTCTTGCCTATGCCCGACGGCCCGGAAATAAGCACCACTTGTGACGCCTCAATGCAAACAAAGGCGCTCTCCAAGATCGCCGCCCCCCCGCGCTGCAAGCTCACCTTTGCCAGCTCGATCATGCTCTATGAGTACGTCGCCAAAGGCCGTTGGGCAAAAAAACGGCAGTTCTGTACGCGCCTCACCTCATGTCTTGCACCCAAGGAGTCTGTGCAGGATTTTGATATGGCATATTGGCCCGTAGTACAGTGCCCCCAATGTCACGAGCAAGCAAGCGACGAGCCATGGCGCTAGCTTTGCTCTCCGGGCTCGTCTCGGTGCCCAGCTGTCAGGACGAAGTGCCCCCGCTAGAGGAAGACGAGCGCTTCCTCGCCTTGCAGCAGCGCGTACTCGACCTGGAGTCGGAGCTAGCCAAAGTGCGCACAGAAGGCACTGCAGTGGACGCAAAGCGCGTTGCTCGTGAGCTCGTACGGCATGGGGATCCAACGCTAAAAGGCCCGCCTGGCCCCTTGGGCAACCGCGGTATTGCCGGGCCTCCTGGGCCAGAGGGGCCGATTGGGCCTGTGGGCTCGCAGGGGCCGATTGGACCTATGAGTAGCAAGGGCGAGCCCGGGCCTCCAGGGCCGAGCGGGCCCCAGGGAATTCAGGGGCTACAAGGGCCGCAGGGGCTACAGGGTCCCCAGGGAACCCAAGGCCCGAAGGGACCAGCCGGTCCTAGATCGGCAGTCGGATCCAAGGAAGACCTCCAACACCAGCAGGCGCGGATCCTTGTCGGGCCAGGACTAGTTGGCTCGGCTGTTGCGAAGTGCTCCAAGCACGCAGATATCATCGTGGTGGGCGGCTGCACTGCCACGCCCATGTGGCGCGCCGCACTAGTGGCCAGCAGCCCGTTTTCGGCGTCGAATGCGGGTAGTCAGACTGGATGGCGCTGCGACTACCGGAATCAGAGCACCGAATCTGAGATTACCGTCGTAGCGGACCTCTGGTGTGCCACGCCCAAACCATAGCGATTAGTTAGTAATTCTCAATACATAGTCTACGATAGATCTAGCGTCGCTTGAATCAGTCTCAGCCGCACTAAGCTCGGGAGATCATCGGAGTTACGCTATCTTCGGAGTGTCGCAGATAAGGCTATTCAGGACATTCACCTACATTATAGGTGGCGTCCACCTTGTCGAGTGTCCAAGCAGAGAATCCATTTCTCGGTCGCTACGAACTTCAGAAGAAGATCGCTGTGGGCGGAATGGCCGAACTCTACCTCGCCAAAGTGAACGGGGTAGGCGGATTCGAGAAGCAGGTGGTGATCAAGCGGGTCCTGCCCCAACTCGCGGAGAGCGAAGAGCTTTTCCGCATGTTCCTCGATGAAGCGCGCATCGCGGCCACGCTCCAGCAACCCAATGTTGTGCGAGTCTATGATTCTTGTCAGGAAAATAGCGAGTATTTCATGGCGATGGAGTACCTCGATAGAGCATGCGCTTCACATCATCATCAGCATCGCCGCGGATTTGCACTACGCCCATGACAAGCACGGGCTCGACAACAAGCCACTTGGCATCGTCCATCGAGACGTCACTCCGCACAATATCTTCCTCGCCCGCGAGGGTGGAGTGAAGCTCGTCGACTTCGGCATCGCCAAGGCTCAGGGGCGCATGACCGAAACCACGCTTGGCCCCCTCAAGGGCAAACTCGCGTACATGTCTCCCGAGCAGTGTCGGGGCTAGGGCATCGATCGCCGTAGCGATATCTACTCGCTCGGTGTCATTCTATTCGAGCTCACAACCGGTAGACGCCTCTACAAAGGCAGTACCGAATACCAGCTCATCGAAGAGGTTGTGGAAGCTGACATAGAGCCCCCTACAAGCTTTATGGAATACCCCAACGAGCTCGAAGCCATCGTGCTCAAGTGCCTTGAGAAGAATCCCTATAGTCGCTACGCGACCGCACGCGAAGTACAGGCCGATTTAGAGAACTTCTCACGCGAGTACCAGATCATGTTCTCGGCGCTGGTATTCTCGAGTTTCCTCGAACCGCTCTTGGAGAAGGCTAGATGTCCTGGGCATAAATGGTGATCGCCATTTTTCATGCTTTCAGAGGCTTTCCGGGGTAGGTCCAGGAAAACGGTTTCACCAGGGTGGCGTTGAAATAGTTTATGAGGCTGTTTATCTTGCTCTTGAGATCATCAAGTGACGCAAAACTGCCGCGCTTGAGCACACGCCTAGCCAAAATACTGAACCAGATCTCGACCTGGTTCATCCAAGAACAATGACGGGGCGTAAACTGAAACCGTATTTGGTGTGACACGTC
>JAAEPE010000112.1 GCA_024222395.1 Myxococcales bacterium | reverse complement strand
TCATCTCCCGCCATCAGCACGACACCGTTGCCGTACCCGATGTAGCGCGACGTTGGCGATGCCTCATGTGGATTTCTCGTGTCTCCCGGGCCCTCTGGGTTTGCGGCCAGATAGGGGCAGCCCGATAGACGCTCCACAGAGGGCCAAAACACGGCCAAGAGCCCGCAAACGAGCGCGAAGACGACGGCAAACGCCTCCTTTCGCTCCATACGTGGATCCACACCGAAAGTATACAACTCCTTTGAACCGCGAATCTCGTGGTGTATTCTGCCATGATTCCACCCAAACGGTTGACAAGGGGTCGTACGCGTATGGAGCGTGCGACAGGCACGCCGGAAACCGAGTGCCCGGCTGGGGTCACACACAAGCAGAGAATCGAGACGACCAGGGGAGGAAAAAAGAGGCGCCAGGCTCCGCCCGCGGCCCAGACGAATAAGAAACAAAGGAAAGATGCAGATAGATCGTATCCGTTTCATTCGTCGCTGGGAGAGAGCAGCGGTACGTGGGGGTCGTCAAAGTCCGGGCCTGTCCGGACTTACTCACTTATTTCGTAATCGACCCCCTCCCCGGCAGGATTGGTCCGAGAGAATATCCTGCGGTATATTCCCAACAGGGAGGACAAGGCGATGTTCATTTGGTCGCTGCTCATGCTGGGCACGATTGACAGGAAGACAGCCAAGGCCGAGTT
>JAAEPE010000111.1 GCA_024222395.1 Myxococcales bacterium | reverse complement strand
GATGACGTCTAAAGACAAGCAAGAAGACCCTGTTGCCTTCCAAGAATCAGTGGAAGCGATCTGCACGACCTACCACGCCGCCGCTTCGCTAGAAGCCGATGGCGTTCACGTAGTTAGCTGCGATGAAAAGACGGGGATACAGGCTGTAGAGCGCGCGCCATGAGATCTATGGCGCCCATATCTGTTGGACTGGGCCCATTAACCTTCATTGGGATTGGCCACGTGAATGCTCCCTAGCCCAGGCTTCTGCCTTCGCAGTGTCTCCGACCAGCGTTATGCAGACGAACTACAAGATGGGCGTGACGCCCATCTCTTCTAGCAAGCGGTCCGCACCGTCCACCGCATCCATGAGCCAAAGCATGTAGCGATAGTCGCAGTGAATCGAGCGCGTTAGTTCCGGCATGAAAACGTAGTCCGATGCCATCGACTCGTAGTTGCCATCAAAAATGAGTCCGATGAACTCGCCTTTGCGATTGAGGGTAGGCGAACCGGAGTTCCCGCCGGTGGTATCGAGATCTGTGAGGAAATTGACCGGTATTTCTCCGAGCTCTTTCGCAATGTAGGGGCCTTCTGCTGGGCCGAACTTCTTCTCCTTGATGGCTGCGAGCTGGGCGTCGGGCACGTCAAAGGGGAAGGCGTCTTTGTGCTTGGCGACGACCTCATTGAGGACGGTGAAGGGCTCGTACATATCCGCTTCGGGATTCGGCTTGTAGCCGCGTACGGTGCCAAAGGTAACGCGCAGGGTGCTATTCGCGTCGGGGGCAAGCGGGCCCTTGTCCATTGCCGCTGCGTGGGCGCGCAGGGCTGCCAGGTACTTAGGCTTGAGCAGGGCCACCTTGCCAGCCATCGTCTTGTCGCTCTCTTCGATTTGCAGCTCGAGCGGGCGCAATTTGAGAGCCATTTTGACAAATGGGTCTTTGCTCACAGCAAGCTCCTTGAGGGTGGCGGTCTTGAGTAGCTTCAGCCGCACCTTGTCATTGGTGAGCCTAGAGCCCGCGTACATCTTGGCGAGGGTGGCGTCGATCTCGGACCGATCCATTCTTGTCTTGCCAAAAAGCAAGGTGAGCCATTCAGAGTTTTCCTCATGGCGCATGGCACGTTCGATGCCTAGGCCAAAGAGGGTAGCGTCGAGCTTTGCGTGATAGCGCTTGTTGAGGGTGGTGCTGCGCGCCTCGAGACGTTGCCACTGGCGTTCTTGGAAGCTCGGCTTGCGGTCTGCATCTGGCTTGGGGCGCTCTTCGGCCATCTGCACGATCATGGACGCTTCAACCAGGAGTCTGCCGCGAGATAACTCTCCCAAACCGGAGTCTCGCTCGCGGGTGGCAAGAGTCTCTTCTCGCAGCGCATCGAGCTGCTCTAAGACCCCGCCGTACTCGCCGTTGCGTTCCTCATCCGCTGCAATCCACTTTTTGAGCTCCGCCTCGAGTGCAGACTTTTTGTCGGCGAGGCCGCCCTTGCTCAGGCCATCGAGCATGCCTTCGCTGTTCTTTAGGCTATTGCCAAGACCGGCTAGCATGGAGGTGGCCTTGATCTTAGCTTCCGGATCGTTCTTCGTGACGCTCTCGATGGCCGCAATCTCTTTGTTGCTGGCAATCCTGCGTGGGTAGGTCCAGACAACAGCATCGGAAACTTCTGCGGCTGTCTTGTGACGATAGGTGCGCCCGGGATAGCCGGCGACGAATACCAGGTCGCCACCCTTGAGAGGCTCCGACGCAATTTTCAGGAAGTGCTTTGGCTTGTAGGGAATGTTCCTGTCGCTGAACTCGGCAGTCTTGCCATCCGGCCCGACGTAGGCGCGGTAGAAGCTGTAGTCGCCGGTGTGCCTCGGCCACATCCAGTTGTCCTCATCGCCCCCAAAGACACCAATGCCCTGGTCTGGAACGTAGACCATTCGAACGTCCCTTATTTCCATGGTTCGGGTGAGTTTGTACTCAGCACCTCGAAAGTAGGAGGCAACATGGCATCGCGTCGTCGGGTCCGTCTCACATCCGGCCACAAGCTCCTTCTCGCGCTTCTCGATTTCATCGTAGCGAGCCTTTGGGTCGTCGATGCTCTCGAGACCACCGAGTATCTTCCCTGTCACGTCGGTGATGGATTGGGTCACCCAGAGTTTCGCAGAGGGGCCGTTCCACTTCTCGTCAGCCAAGGTCTTGGCAAGGAAGCCATCCTCGACGTAGTTGTGCTCGGGCGTTGCGTGATATTGCAAGGCTCCTTGTACGCAGTGATGATTCGTGACCATGAGCCCGTTCGGGGAGACAAAGCTCGCCGAGCAGTAGCCCATGCTGACAATGGCGGCGAGAGGTGCTTCGAGAGGATTGGCTAGCACGTTTGGGGCGATGTCGAGGCCGAGTTCCCCAAGAGTTTCTGCGTGCTCCAAGAGCTGCTCAGGCATCCACATGCCACCCTGATTCTCGAATTTGACCTTGGCCCGGGGCGGAGTCTCAGAACTTCCTTCGGCAGCCTTTGCTGTCTGGGCGGGCTTCGGAGCGGTATCGCTAGTGCCTTTCTTGTCCTTGCAGGAAGCGATCGCTACAGGGAGCGTCAGAATCGAGAATCATGCATTGTTCATGGGCGGTTCGTATCCGATCCTGTGGCAGAGAACAAGGCACTCCTTGGCCAGCGGCAAGGATTAGGGAGTTGCTAGACTCCTGCTATGGCTGAGCTACGCCCATATCCCTTCGCTGCCCTAATCCGTCGCATGATGAGTGAATTGCGGGTGGGAGATAGTGTCTTCGACCTGCCAAAGCGCCGGTTCTACACAGACCCTGGAGCCATGGATGTGAGTGTAAACATGCACGGAACTCGCGCCGGTAGCGCCTTGGGGCCGGCGGCCGGGCCACAGACTCAAATGGCTCAGAACCTAGTGATCAGCTACCTCGCGGGCTGTCGCATCATGGAACTCAAGACCGTTCAGATCAACGACACTCTAGAGCTTCCCCGGCCGTGCATCGACATGCAGACCATCGGCTACAACGTTGAGTGGTCTCAGGAATTGCGGCTTCAAGAATCGCTAGAGGAATACGTCAAGGGCTCGATGCTTGTCGAGATCTTGCTCGCCAGCGGCTTGGTCGATGTTGCCGAGGGCTTTCGCGATGTCATCTACGATATGAGCGTCGGCTACGACCTTGAGGGCATCAAGTCGGAGCCCGTGCAAGCCTTCATCAACGGCATGATGGATTGTTCGACCATTGTCGAGCGCTTCCGAGCGGAGATACCAGAAGAGTTCTCAGAATTTCGTGACCTTTCATTTCGCACCCAGCTCTCAGATACCCTCACGCTCTCAACCTTTCACGGCTGCCCCCCCGATGAGATTGAGAAGATCATGGCCTTCCTCCTAACCGAGAAGAAGTTGCATGCCATCGCGAAACTCAATCCAACGCTGCTTGGTCCGGAGCGCGCAAGAGAACTCATGAGTCAGACCTTGGGGTACGAGGACGTGAACATCCCAGATGCGGCCTTTGAGAACGATACGAAGTGGGATCAAGCCATAGGGTTCGTTGAGCGGCTCGGCGCCTTGGCAGAACGGGAGGGGCGCAGCTTCGGTGTGAAGTTCAGCAATACTCTCCTGGTGGACAACCACAAGGACTTCTTCCCGGAAGCTGAGAAGTCGATGTACCTGAGCGGACCGCCACTGCACGTCTTGGCGATGAACCTCGTGCGGGAATTTCGCAAGCACTTTGGCGATGCGTATCCAATATCGTTTTCCGCCGGCATCGATCGCAACAACTTTGCCGACGCTACGGCCATCGGTCTCACGCCTATTACGGTGTGTAGCGATCTGCTCAAACCAGGCGGCTATAGCCGGGCAGGGGGCTATCACGAAGTCCTCGTTGGGCGCATGCAAGAGGTCGGAGCGGCAGACCTCGAGAGCTACGTTATTCGCGCCTACGGTCTGGGCGAAGATGCCCTAGCCACTCTCTCAGTTGAAGACGATGTGCGCGGCGCATGCATAGAGGCCCTCGCCAGTGGAGGGGACTTGCGAGCCGCTGCGTGCGAGAACTTCATCGCCTGGCTCTCCGCGGCAAAACTCCTCAACACCGAGCACTACGTTGCCATTTGCACTCGGGATGAGCGCTACACCTTTGCGAAAAACTCTAAGGCACCTCGGAAAGTCGGCAATGAACTCGAACTTTTCGACTGTGTGAGTTGCAATAAGTGCATTCCCGTATGTCCCAACGACGCAAACTTCGCCTTCTCCGTGCCCCTGGGAGAGCAAGCCATCGTCAAAGTACAGCTCGAAGGTGGGGTGTGGACATCGCGCGAGTGTGGGCCCCTGGTTGTGAGCAAGAAGGTTCAGTACGGAAACTTCGCCGACTTCTGCAACGAGTGCGGCAATTGCGACATCTTCTGTCCCGAAGACGGCGGCCCTTACGTTGTGAAACCACGCTTCTTTGGCAGCCAGGCCGATTGGCAAGAAATGAAGAACCTCGATGGCTTCTTCCTTGAGGTCGAAACCGGACGCACCCACGCTCGAATCTCTGGGAAGGACTTTGTCATCGAAGAGAAGGATGCCGCCGTCAAGTACAGCGGCGACGGCTTCGCAGTTTCATTCGATGCAGCTACCCCCGTCGATTCAATGGCCGGCGAGGCATCGGGCGAAGTGGATCTGAGCTTCTACTACATCGCGAAGTGGATTCGTGCCGCAGTGCTCGATAGCAAGAGCCCGAACTACCTGCGGCACTTGGGGTAGCGAGGGAGGGGTTACGTTCCTATACTCTATATATCGGGAATGCCTGAGGATCTCAGCCGGTTTGGGGATTGTTGGATGCAATCAGAAATCGCCAAGTTCACTGAGAAGTACTTTGGAATCATTGAGTTATGCCCCGGAACGTGACCCCTCGTTGCACGGAACGTAACCCCTCGTTGCAGCTAGTAAATGTCTGGGCGGAGGTCGCGAGAGAGGTTCCAACCGCTAGGGTCTGGAGAAGTGAGCTCGGCGAGGTCGACGTCGGCCACGACCAATCCCTCCGGTGCGGCGACCGCTGCTGCTCGCCCGTTTGGCCCTACGACGTGGCTCGCACCGAAGTACTCTTGATTCCACGGTGCCTCACTGCCTCGCCGATTGCTGCCTGCAATGAAGACGTTGTGCCGAGCGGCATCCACTTCAAATTCAAGTTCCCACATGCGTTGGCTCTTCTGGCCAAAGGTGACGGCCGGGCTGAAGATGAGCTCGGCACCTTGCTCGGCTAGGGCCTTCATGACTCCGGGGAAATGTCGGTCGTAGCAAATGGCTACGCCGATCTTGCCTGCAGAAGTCTCAAAGACTGGAAAGAGTGGATTCTTGGAAATATTCTTAGCACTGGTGCCGAGCTTCCCATCGCTGCGTTCGTAGTAGAAGGTCTCGTAGAAACTGCCGGCGTCGTTGGTCCCGGCCGGGATGTGTGTCTTGCGATACTTGCCGAGGATGCTGCTGTCGTTCTCTATGACTACGGCAGTGTTGAAGCGCTTGCCGCTTTCGCTGTCCAGTTCGTAGATGGGCGCGACGAGCAGCATCTTGTGCTTCAAGGCGGCCTCGCACATTGCCGTAATGGTTGTACCTGTCGCCGCGTCTTCTGCCATGCCTAGCCACATAGGATCCTCGCCTAGTGCGAAGTAGGGCCCCGCAAAGAGCTCTCCCATACAGAGCGCCTTCACGCCGAGAGAGGCGGCGGAGGTGATGAGCTCTAGGTGGTGCTCAATATTGGCGTCCCGAATTGCCCCCAGTTTGTCCTTGAGCGCGGGCAACTCGCTCATGCGCGAGGGCATGTGGTGGTAGGCGTTAACGGTTTGAGTCAGCGCGATGTTCATCGGATTGCTCCTGTGAAGAGTACGAGGGGGCGGGCGTCTTTGGGCAGAGAACCACTGCTTCGAGCTTGCAGCAGCCCGGCGAAGCCGGAAGTGCCGGTTGCATCCACCTGGATTCTCGTAGTGGACTGGGCGATGGCTTGGGCCTCTCGCAGCCGTTCTTCGGATACGACCAGCGCGCTGCCATGGCTTTCAACAAGGCCTGTGAGAATAGACAACCAGTCGTAGGTTTCGTCGTCGAGGATGCCGCCAGCAATGCTCACGGGCTCACTCTCCCACGGCCACATGAAGCTCGCACGTTTTGCTCGCGCTTCGGCGACCGACTCACCGCTAGCTCGCAGTAACTTCCATGCGCGGACGAGTGGGTGGGCATTCGCTGTTTGAACCGCGTGAAACCTGGGCAACGCATCGATGATGCCTGCTCTGTGCGCCATGCTGAATGCCTGGATGAGTGAGCTCGCGAGGGCACCGCCGCCCACTTGCACGAAGATATCGGTGGGAAGGTCTTCGCGGTATTGCTCGACCATCTCCCACCCCAGGCTCTGCCCTCCAATGAGCGCGAGAGCGTTGTCGCCACCCTGACAACTAAGGGGTAGGGCACCGCCTGTAACGGCTTCGACGAACCGGAGGTAGCAAGGGTCGCCCGCTGGGTCGCTCTCTAGCCTTTCGCATACCACTTGCTCGGCTCCCAATGCTTCGAGCTTGGCGACGACTGCTTCGGCTGCATTGGGCGGAATGAAGACCCTAAGTCTGCGGCCTGCGGCCTTCGCGACCACGGCGGCTGCCAGAGCAGCGTTGCCGCAGCTTGCGATGGCGAGCACTGAGTCCCGAGTCTTTGCCCCGAGTCGGTCGGCAATTTCGAGGTGCAGCGCTGTTCCAATGAGATGGCGAGCCTTATGAGAGCCGCTGATGTTCGCGGTCTCGTTCTTAATCGCCGTTGCGAGTTCTTCCGAGCGCAGCGCTGGCGTGATGCCGAGGGGCTTGCCTTCGACCTCGGAGAGCCGCTCTCCAAGCTCCTCCGCCATCGCGACGTATTCCGCATCGGTGATGCCGCGGGCCGTCGCCAAATGCCAGGAGTGAGATAGCTTTCTGTAGCGCACAAAAGCGTTCTCATCCGAGGAGAGAGTGTCTTGCGGCCAGCCTGCGACGATTGTCTCAGGAGACAGCTCTACCCGAAGCACGTGATCTGCCTCGCCCTGCCCTCGATTCGGGCAGGAGAAGCTCAGAAGCTCGTCTGCAGGCCGGGCGGTATCACAGCCCGCACACACCATGCGGCTGTGCATTAGATCTCGACGCCGCTCTCCGCGTTGAACTCTTCGATCATCTTGTCCCAGATCGGGATGAGCTTGCGAAGACCAACCCAGAAGTCCTGGCTGCGGCGTGCTTCGAACTCTTCGACCGAAACACCCTGTTGCTCAACCCAGGTGAAGTAACCGAGGTTGAAGACTCGGTTGCGATCGCGGTCATTCATGACCATGACGTCGTCGTCGTCGATATTGGCAAGCTCCTCGTCGTAGACCCTGGTCGCAAGGGAAGCGTCGAACTTGCCTTCGAAGTACTTCTCCTTCGCCTTGCCAAGCTCGGTGCTGTACATGGCGCCGCCGTCGGTCGCGACCGTCATGACAACATCGTCTGCGCCCAGGCCGAGCTTCTTGGCAGTCTTGATAGCGCTAAGCACGTTGGCGTTAGAGGAGAGACCAAAGTCGCGCAGCGCTTCGATGACGTCGTCGCTCACGCCGCGGCTCTTTAGCTCTGCGCGTCCTTCATCGGTCTGAAACAGCAGGTTGAGTGTGTCGCTGCCCCGATCCGATACGGCCACCACCACGTCCGAGTTGGTGACGTTCTGAATGAAGGGAAGGTGCTTATCGCCAATGCCCTGGATGTTGTGCTCACCAAAGCCGTTGTAGAGCATGGTCGGGCATTCGAGGGCCTCGGCCGCGACAATCTTTGTGCCGAAGCACTCCTTGAGTTTGTCGCCCGCGGCGATGGTGCCTGCGGAACCAGTTGCCGAAACAAGGGCCGCTAGGTTGAGATCAGACCTCTCGCTCTTGAGGTGCTCAAAGACCGTCTTGAAGGCCGTACCCGTCACGTTGTAGTGAACTAGGTAGTTCCCGAACTCGCAGAACTGGTTGAATATGAGGTTTTGATCATCTTGCGAGAGCTCGTTGCACTTGTCGTAGATTTCTTTGACGTTGCTCTCAGTGCCAACGGTGCGAATGGTGTCGCTCGGATCGTTAGTCCACTTGTCCAGCCAGCTGAAGCGCTCTTCGCTCATGCCCTCGGGCAGGACGGCAACGCCACGACAACCGAGGAGTTTGGAGATGGCCACGCCGCCGCGGCAGTAGTTGCCTGTGGAGGGCCAGATCGCGCGGTGCTTGCCTGCATCGAATTGCCCAGTGACAAGGCGCGGAATAAGGCAGCCGTAGGCAGCCAGCACCTTGTGCGCGTTGATCATTGGGAAGCGGTTGCCAAAGAGCACGACTACCTTGGCGTCGACACCAGTGAGTTCTTTGGGCAGGACAACGTGATTCGGTACCGCGACCTTGGTGCGCCGATCCGCGTCGTTGAACCAGTGAACGCGGAAGAGGTTCAGCGGGTGTGGCTCGTCCGGATCGATATCGGCGAGCTTCTCCGTAATCTCTGCGGGAATCGTCGAAGGATCCGCCAGCTGAGCGGTTGTAGGAAGGTAGACCTTCTGCGACTTGAGTTGTGCTACCGAACTCTTGCGAGCGGTTGCGTCGACGACTTCGTTTTCTAGTCCTAGTGTTGCCATTATTTGTACTCACTCATGCGCTGCCAAAGAAGGGCAGCTTGCTTCTCGGCCGAGGCCGTAATCTCTCGTAGTGCATCTTCGCTTGGCGTGGCGCCACAGTTTGGCTGCACCCCATCCCAGAATGTTTCCAGTAGTATGGCGCTGGCGTCGGATCGCATTGAGACCGCGCTCATGTGTTCGCCTGCAGCTTCCGCATCGGCCCGAAGTGCCGCGGCCTCGGCCCCCATATCCGCCTCGTAGCCGTCTGTGCCCAGTGCAACCAGTGTGCTCTCTGCCAGGGCTGTGGGATAGCCGACCTTGTTGCCGCGATTGGAACGGGGGTTCTGTACGAGCCAAATTCCTGCATCCGCGCAGGCTTCCACTTCGGGGGCCGTTAGGTGAATGCCATGGGCGAAAATAGATCCGCTCTCCATGGCCCCACACTTGGCGAACCTATCTATGAGCCCGGCGAAGCCGCGATCGCCTGCATCTGCAACGTCTGCCGTATCTTCTGCGACGTGCACGTGCAGCACTGTATCTAGCTCTCGCGCAAGCTCCCCTGCTTCGCGAATCGTATCGTCGGAGACCGTGAAGCTGGCATGCAGGCCAATGGCGCCTTTGGCCAGCGGCCTATCGTTCTCGCGGATAAAGCGTGCGCATTCGGCGAGGCCACGCTTGCCTTCTTCTCGTCCGCCATTTCGCTCGGTGGCGCCATAGCAGAGCACTGCGGGCATGCCCATGCTCTGGCAGACCTCGGCGATGACGTCGAGAGAGCCTTCGATGAAGTTCGGAGACTCGTGGTGATCTATGAGACCACAGCAGCCGAGCCCCAGGGCATTGGCCACGTAGTACTCGGCGCTTGCCCGCAACGAGTCTTCATCGAGAGCCCTGTCCAAACGCCACCAAATCTGAACCAGAATTTCTAGGAAATTTTCTGGGGCGACTTCTGGAGCCGGCATGCCGATAGGCACGAGCCCACTGTAGAGGTGGGTATGTGCGTTGACTCGGTTCATGCGCGCTTCCGAGGCTTGATCTTGCCGACGCTAATGGCCTTGCCCGCGGGCGAGTCCTTCATGGGTAGGCGGTAGCGGCGCACACCATCGTGTGCGTAAAGGGCGCCGGCAACCGCGCCGGCAGTCGGCACGAGGCCAATCTCCCCAACGCCCTTGGCGCCAAAGGGCCCTTCGGGTTCGTGATCTTCGACCAAGATGACTTCGACTGAGGGCATGTCCCGGGCACGCATGACACCAATTTCGCGCATCTTGTGGGTGACGGGCCAGCCATCTTCGCAGGACAAATCCTCACTGAGAGCGAAGCCCAGCCCCATGTGCACAGCACCTTCGATTTGCCCCTCGCAGAGCGCGGGATTGATGGCGCGTCCAACGTCGTGGGATGCGACCACATGCTCAAGCTTGCCGTTCTCGTCGAGGATGACGAGCTGTGTGGCAAAGCCAAAGGCGGTGTGCGTTTTAACCTTGCCATCGCCTTCCTTACCCGGCGCGGTCGTGTCGTCGATCTTGATATCGGCGCTAAAGACCTCGCCCGCCAAGTCGCTCAGCTTCTTGCCGCTATCGAGAGCAGCCTTGAGATTCTTGGCGGCGCTCTCTACTGCTCGTCCTCCGAAGAGGGTGGCGCGTGAGCCGGTGGTTTGCCCGCAACCGAGAGCAAAGGTGGAATCGACCTGTGGTCGGAATATCGCGGCAGGAAGCCCTGTGACCTCGACAGCACACTGGGTGAGCACCGTGAGAAGCCCTTGGCCCATTTCTGTGTAGCCATTGTAGAGGCCGACGGTGCCGTCCTCATTGACCTTGAGGCGCGCCTTTCCCCACTCAATAGCGCCGTTGCCGATGCCCGTGTTCTTGATGCCGCAGTCGATGCCAACAGCTT
>JAAEPE010000110.1 GCA_024222395.1 Myxococcales bacterium | reverse complement strand
CGCGTTGTCCACGTGTTCACGCCAACTCGCTTGGCGCGAGCACGTGGACTAGAGCACCTTTATGACGTCCCCTAGATCAAGGTAGGCACCGTCCGTCATGACCACAAAGGGACGAGTGTCGAAGGAGAGACCACCCTTGCCATCGTGCTGGAGGATTTCGACCTGCCCCATTCCGTAGCCCATGGGACCTCGTGAGTAGTAGTGGATTTGCAGATTGTATGGGAATGCCGAGGCCTTTCCGGAAATCGCGAAGCACTCCGGGCCATACCCCGTAGTTACGTCTGCAAAGAGTTCACCACCGGAGGACAGGCTCTTGTCGCTGAAATATGCGTGTCCGCCTTCGCCATCGCGAATATGAAAGTCCACGTCGTTGGCGTCGGTCTCCCAGTTGAGTACGAAGCGAGTCGAAGGCTCTGCAGCGATGACTAGGCCCAGCTTGCCAAGGCGCGACGAGATTTCATCGGCGGCCTTTGGATCGACAGCTTTCCAGGCGGCTCCGATAATGCCGAGATCCTCTCGAAGGATTCGGGTGCCCCCTGCAAAACGCCCGCCTGGGTACTGCCGAGATAGCCCAGTCTCGATGGCCTCGAACGCCGCTTTGTGGTCGCCTGTGCGAACTAGCGAATACGCCAGCAAACGATGCACGATCAAATGGTCGGGGCGCTGGTCTCTGGCGCGGTGCAAGCTATCCACGCTGAGTGCTGCGCCATGCTCTTCGAGATTGGCCAAGCGGGTCGCAGCAAAGCGCCTTAGGTCTGCTCTTGAAGGGAAGAGGTCGATAATCGAGCCATATGCTCTTGCTGCGAGTTTGTGATCACCAGCGGCTTCGAGAGCCTCCCCGAGAGCAACCAGGGCCATGACGTTGCCTGACTCCTCATTGCGCCAGCGCAGGGCTTCGGCGATGCCCTCGTAGGTCTTGCCAGACGCAACCATCGAGTGAATCGCGGCCATCTTGCCCGTGAGGGCCGGAGTTGTGGGCGTCTTCTCGACTGCAGCAACGACTTGAGCTACATCGCTCAAGGGCTCGACCAACTCTTCTTCATCAACAGCGAGAGGACGTGGAGCCGGGCGAGCCAATCGCCTCGGGCGTTCCGGCCGAGGTGCTGGGCGCCCCTTGCTAGCAACGCTGCGGCCAGCAGTTGCGGAGGACGGACGCAGTTCCTGCTCCATCGGGGCCGCTGCCTCATTGGTGCTCATCATGCTCTGCTTTTCGATATCCATATCAGAGCCGAAGGAGGCGCTCTCGTTGTTGTCGTCGAAGGAATCCCCGTGCTTGCCGGGCGCTTCCATCTTTTTGGTTTTTTTCTTAGCATCCTTCCAACGATCATTCTTGGGCGTGCTCGGTTTGTCGGGAGCAACCATGACAAGCTGGCTGCGCTGCACGAGGCGCAATCCTTCCTTGCCTACTGCCAGAATGTCCGAGAGTGCCGTGCGCGCAATCCCGAATCGGGCGTAGTCCGACTCGCTCTCGAGCACCAGGAGGGCGGTGTGGTCCGAGAGGACACGATGCTTGGTCGATAGATCGACGATCTTCGCCTTGAGCACCGCTTTCTTGTCCCTTGCGACCTCCTCGATGTAGGAGCCTTGCAAGCGAGCAATACGAGCGCCAATGGCCGAGCGCTCCAGTAGTGGCCCAGGCATAGCTACTGTGGCCATCGAAGGCACTGCCTTCGCCCCCTCTACCTGCATCTGCACACGGCTCGGCGCCCGGTCTTCAAAACCGGCGTAGACAAGGATCTCGTCGCCTGGCTGTACTCCTTGGACAACCGTCGGCCATACCCAGCTTGCACCTTTCACAGCCACCTTGATGTTTGTTGTCGAATCGCCGAGGCGGCGCGCGATGTCCGCATCGGTCAAGCTGTCGGCAAGGACCACGCCGTCCCGGGCCCTTGTGCCCTGCACCAAGCGCAGAGCGGCCTCCCTATCGCGAATGCCGCCAACCAAGACAACGTCCACACGCTCGATACTCTGAGGCATCGCCTTTGCCTGTTCGCTGACATCGTCATCACCAGCAGTGGAAACTGCGTCGCCAATAACGAGCACTCGCTCCGCGCCTTCCCGGGTGCCCGCCCAGGAGAGTGCTGTTGAGAGATTGGATGCACCAAGGGGGCGCCTCGCGAGAATTGCTCGCATCTCTTTGTCCCCGAAGTCTCCTGCGGCGCCCGAGTAGATCGGTGTCACCCCTTGGTCAAAGGCTGCCACGTGAATCGTGAGCCGTGCGCCTTGTGCCTCAGCGATGGCGCGGACCATTGCTCCAAGACGACGAACCTGCTTGGCAAAGCCGGGGGCCCTGGAAGCACTAGTATCAAAGAGAATTGAGATGCCGCTCGGACGCCCCGCTGCCACCGACAATTCGGGTCGCAACCGAGCGACGATGGTCTTACCGTGACGCAGAGCCTTAAGGCCGTCATTCATCGCAACGTGAAAGTCCTTCGTTGGCACGCTCTTCGCCGCGTCCATGTGCTGATTTCGGAAACGGGCTTTGCCCCCCTGCCCCTCTGCAATCATCGCATCGACCACCAACTCGTCGATAGCGGGCAAGCCGCGCAACGGCAGCGTGTAGCCTTCTCGAGCATCAACTTCGTGCGAGAATGAGAGAATCACCTCCTTGATACCCCCGGCATCAATAGGAAAGATGCGCGCGCGAAATTGATTACCGGCTTCCTTCTCTAGCAGCATCGGGTCTTGTTTGCGATGCAGGAAATCTTCGTAGGCCCGACGAGCCGCCATGCGCTCGACAACCTCGGCCTCACGCCAGCCATCGGTCATACGCATCGCCAAACGAGAAACCGAGGCGCCTTCTGGAAGCGTTATCTGAAATCGTCCTTCGAGTTGACGCTGCTGCGGATTGCGAAATCGCATGTGCAGCTCAGTGAAGGCCAACGGGCCTTCAATCACCGCCTTAGCCTTGAGACTCTCGAGCACCAGCCCCGTTCCATCATCAGCGGTGAGCGAAAGGGGCGCCTCAGCAACCGCCATCGCGATTGCCGGGTACTCCATGGCCGCCTTGCGCACGATTTCCGATTTGAACCCAGCAAAGCCGGTCGTGCCCTGGAGGTAGGTGGCGGGAATGGCGAGTCGCTGGATAGCATCGCCCACAACGGGGGCGGTTGCGACTTCGCTCGCGGTTCCCGAGGGGGTGGAGCACGCCGCCATAGAGGCAAAGAGAGCCGTTGCGAGACGTTGCTTCCAAAACGACGATTTGCGCGGATTCATGGAGGGTCAAACGCGGGACCCGCCCATTCGATCTACGGCTTCTGGATTCTCACACCGAGCTTGGGATCGGCAAATACCGAGGCTTCGCCCCGCAGCCACGCCAAAGCGTCCAGCCCCATAACTTCGGCCCTCCAGCCGCGCATGAGCTTGCACTCCTCGGCATCGAGCTGTCCCAGCGCATGGCGAACCAGGGCTTCGGCATCGGCTTTGGCGGCGATTGTGCGCAAAGGCAGGCCCACCTCGGTGGCTCGTCCAGCCACCATCGCAGTTATGACAGCGGCCTGTGCCTGCCAAACCGGATCGAGTTGGTTGCGAGCCCCGCCCTCCACAGGCTTGTTCCGCCCCTCGGCAGCGATGCGGAGGATCGCTGGGCCGTACTTGCTCACCGTTGCGCTTCCAATACCGCGAACCTTCTTGAGGTCGCGTTCATTCCTAACATTGCGCCGGCAGATGTCTACAGCTGCCGGATCTGCCAGAATCCAGCCGGGCGGAATGTTGTCAGACACGGCGATATCATCGCGCCAGGCGGCGAGAGCACGCAGAGCGCCGAGACCTGCTCCCTTGAGGCTCCCACTTCCTCCCACGCCCAAATAGGCGAGTTCGGGCGGGCGCCGGGTTGCCGCTGCGCTAGCCATTCCATCTGACTCCTCCTGCGCCCACGGGCGGCGTTCGGCCTGATCGAGTTTGATGCGCAGAGCATCCCAAGCTGGTAGGAGATATCGGACATCGTCGAGTGCGTAGCGCAGCTGCTTCGGAGAGAGGGGCCTTCGCAGCCAATCGGTGAACTGCGGCCCCTTATCGAGTTTGGTCCCCAAGAGCCTGTCCACGAGATTGCCATAGCCAATCTGCTCGGCCACTCCGGCAAAAGCAGCGGCTATTTGGGTATCCATGAACGCGCCGGCTTTGACCTGATAACGAAAGCCGAGGAGCGAGAGGTCTTGTTTGGCGCCGTGGGCCAAAGTCAGAACCGATGTCGACTCGATCTG
The DNA here is from genome assembly GCA_024222395.1 of Myxococcales bacterium. Classification (GTDB taxonomy): domain Bacteria; phylum Myxococcota_A; class Polyangia; order Haliangiales; family Haliangiaceae; genus NORP324. The sequence goes on along the minus strand of JAAEPE010000110.1, from coordinate 1,647 downwards.
AGTAAAAATCGGAGCGAGCTCTGTGTCAACGCCGTCGATGAGCACCATTTGCAAATCGCCATTCTCTTCCCACACAAGCTGCACCAGGGCGAGGTCTGGGATGTAGCGATCTGCGGACATGAACTCGAGGTCGATGCCGAACCGCTTGCTCGCAGCGAGCCTCTCACCGATGCCCGCAATTGCAGTGGTATCGCGGATGATTTCGGTTTCTTGCGCAGAACTTAGATTGCTACTCATGAATTCTCACCTAGGGGATTGCCGCAGTGTTTGCAAAAATCGGCGTCTTTGTCGTGAGCGCTTGCGCCACAGCCCTCACACAGCGCAGCTTTGTGAATTCGCCCCTGCACCAAGTCCGCCGAGACGATCCCGGTGGGCACGGCAATAATGCCGTAGCCGAGAATCATCACGATGGTGGCGATGAATTGGCCAAGGACCGTATGTGGAGCGATGTCGCCATACCCCACTGTCGTCATCGTAACGACGGCCCAATAGACGCTCCGAGGGATGCTCGTGAAGCCGTTCTCCTGGCCTTCTACAAGGTACATGAGCGAGCCCATGATGACCGTCATCGTCACAACCGCACCTAGGAATACAATAATCTTCCGTACACTGTTGCGCAGAGCGGTCGTTAGCTCCTCTGCCTCGCGCAAGAAGTCGACGAGTTTGAGAACTCGAAAAACTCGCAGAAGCCGAAGTGCACGAACCGTCGAGAGGGCCTGGCTTCCGGGCGCAAAGAGGCTCAGGTACGTGGGAGCTATCGAGACAAGGTCCACGATGCCGAGGAAGCTAAAAATGTAGGAGAGTCGCTTGGGTGCGGAGTAGATCCGCAATAGGTACTCAAACGTAAATAGGACTGTCAGACACCACTCCACAACGAGGATGACCCCGCCGTAATCGGCCTGCAGGCTCACCACACTCTCGAGCATCACGTTGAGAATGCTCAGAAGAATGGCCACCAGGAGCACCACGTCGAAGGTCTTGCCGGCGGGAGTGTCGTGTCCAAAAATGACTACGTCAATTTGGTGACGCCAGGTATCGACGGAGTCTCTGCTCGAAGAAGCCACGGATGGGACGATACCTAGGTCGCGCGAAAAAATCGCGTATCCAGGCTCAATCTGTGAGCGAGCCTCGGTACTAAATTCTGCCGCGATGAGCGCTAATCATTACGGGGCAAAGCAATGCTCTCTCTATCCTGCGGAGACGCCGAGATATATTGTCTCGATAGCTTGGGCCTCGATGGCAGTGAGGAGCTCACTATTGCGGGCACCAGCGAGGAGCCCTGGCCCGGCAAAATGCTCAGCATTGCTCCAGGCGGTAAGAACTTCACCGTGAAGTGCCGCGTCGATACACCGCAAGAGGTTAAGTACCGTGGAACTCTAGGCATCCTTCCGCGCGCGCTCCTGCCAATGACGAAGTAGGATAGCAACGCACACAGCCTCGGTATTCCTGAGGCGAGTTGGCCCCACAGCCTGAAGTGGGTGCGAGATCAATTGTAGCGCTTTCTTTTAGGCCGCATTCTCAGTCGCTTCCTGAGCCCGTTCTATCGCCTCGTGAAAACGCTCTGGCCCTGCCGTGGCATAGCACGCTCGCATTTTCGCCATGTTAGTCGCAATTGGTGGACTCCAGTGTTGCCCTGCTCGTTTCATG
>JAAEPE010000109.1 GCA_024222395.1 Myxococcales bacterium | reverse complement strand
CCCAGTTCGCCCCCAAGAGCCCTGGCATCTTCGATCTCACTCTGGGCCATCGTTGCAGAGACGCAGGTGATGGCGTGGCAATTCTCGCCAAGAGTGTCGATGGCCACCTTGGCGAGGAAGGTCGAATCTACCCCGCCCGAGAAGGCAACGAGCACTCGCTGATAGCCTCGGAGAATCTCTTGTAGCGTCTCGTACTTACTCATCGTTGACCCCGGTCAGTTAGACCCTATATATCGGCTCCGTCAAAGCGCGCAATCTCGATAAAACCGCACTCGTCGTCAGACCAGGCAAATAGGGCTGCTTCGGCGACCTGCTCAAGTGAGATTCCCACCATGAGTTGCTGCACAGGATAGATTGGGCCATCGCCCCAGGGGCTCGTCGCGACCTGGTGGTCTGTTTCCGAGAAGTAGGCCCGGCCCTCGGGATGTGAGTGGTAGATAAGCTTGGCTGGCTCGGCGCCGTCGAGTTCGCGGTTAAGGGCTAGGAGATCAGCTCCTGCAATGACATAGGCGGTGTCTGGGCCACGGCCCGCTTGTGTCGGGTGTTCACCTTCGGCCTGTGCGTTGGTGCATACCCTGAGCCTGGTGGCCCGGTGCTTGCCTTTCGGTCCGGAGAGCCACCCACAGCACTCGGCTGGGTAGCTCTTGCGCGCTTCCCGGTACACCGTCTCAAGCAATTCGCGTTCGATCGCAACCGGCACTGGCGGGCGACTCTTGCCCTCCCTAGGCATGGCCGTCTCTCTGCGGCATTCGCCTGCAATAGCGGTCTACGCCTCCACGCCCTCTTGCCTGACGCAGGCTATCGACGGGCGGGTTGCCGACGAACTCAGCCGGAGAGCTTGTGCGCTGCTTGGTGCGAAGGCTCAGGCTGCACCTCCTGCAATTGCGGGAATCATCGAAACTTCGTCGCTGTCCTTGATGGGCGTCTGCAGATTGTCGAGGTAACGGATATCCTCTTCGTTGGCGAAGATGTTCACGAACTTTCGGACCGCTCCATATTCGTCGCAGATACGTGCCTTGATGCCGGGATAGTTCTTATCTAGGTCAGTGAGGATCTCGTCGATGGTAGTTCCGGATGCACTGACTTCTTCTTGGCCGTCTGTATGCTTGCGAAGTGGAGTTGGGATTCGAACAGTTGCCATAGCCACTACGTTACTACTTTCCGGTTGAGGCTAGACCGCCGAGCGTAAACAATCATCGGCCTGATGGTCCTGCCTTCCCGATTGCAGCGTTGCTCATTTCGTCATTTGCCCCGGCAAAATCCTCATTCGCGCCTTGCACTCGAAAAATCAGAATTCACCATCCTCGGTCATTCTTTTCGCTCGACGGTCTAGGGCCCGCTAGAAGTACTCATCGAGGCTGAAGTAGCGCTCGCCGGTATCGCATAGAACGGTCACGACCCGCTTCCCAGGCCCAAGCTGCGCGGCTACTTGGGCTGCGACGTGCACGTTGGCGCCACTTGAAATGCCGACAAGAAGCGCCTCTTCTTTGGCGAGCCGTTTCGACATGGTGTGCGCGTCTCGATCCGAGACAGTACGGATTTCACTTATGACTTCGCGCTTGAGAATCCTCGGCACGAAGCCCGCCCCGATGCCCTGAATCTTGTGAGGGCCCGACTTGCCGCCGCTGAGTATGGGGCTGCCTGCTGGCTCTAGGCCAACAATTAGGCAGCCCGGGTGTCTTTCGCGAAGCACCGTGCCTACGCCGGTAATGGTGCCACCTGTGCCGATGCCAGCAACGAAGGCATCAACACTCTTGCCGCCGAGCTGCTCGAGGATCTCTGGGGCAGTTGTGCGAATGTGAATACCCGGATTCGCTGGGTTTGCGAATTGGTCTGGCATGAAGTAGTTCGCGTGTTCTGAGACCAGCGCACGGGCGCGTTCGACGGCCCCGTTCATCGCCTCGTCTGCCGGAGTCAGAACCAAGGCTGCACCGTAGCTCCCAAGCAAGGCGCGGCGCTCGAGAGACATCGAATCGGGCATCGTCAGGATCAGCGGATAGCCCTTGGTAGAGCAAACAATCGCCAGCCCAATTCCTGTGTTGCCGGATGTTGGTTCAACGACAGTCGACTTGCCAGGAATGAGCAGGCCGTCTTCTTCGGCTTGGCTGATAAGGGAGTGGGCAACTCGGTCCTTGATGGAACCGCCCGGATTGTATTGCTCACACTTCGCCCAGAGTTCGGCGCCGCCCTCTGGCGCAAGCTGATTGAGACGTATCAGCGGGGTGCGGCCAATGAGGCCTAGGAGGGAGGACGTGTGCAGTTGGCCGCTATCCATGGCTCTACTCATTGAGGGTGCGAAGAAGCTGGAGTCTCGGTTGGGGCAGGGGCGCCGTGGGATCAGATGAAGTACATCGGGGCCGCCGAGGCCTTGCTGAGCCCAAGGATATTGCCCTTCTCTACGAGGTCCGCCACGGAGACATTGTCGAACCAGTTTGTGAGCACAGAACTCAAGTCGTCCCAAAGGGCGCTAGTTACCCCGTGGGAGGCAGGACTCGTCTCGTCGGCACCATCCTCTCGAAGCGCAAATAGCTCTCGCAGTGGCCCCTGGAGGACGGCGACGATTTCAGCGAGGCTCAAGTCCTCGGGGCGCCGCTTCAGCAGATAGCCGCCCCTCGGCCCGCGCTTGCTCTCCAGAATCCCCGCTCGTCGCAGGTCTTGGAAGATTTGCTCTAGATAGCGCAGAGGAATCTGTTCGCGGAGAGCGACATCCTTTGCTTGAATCGCTACTCCAGGCTCGTCTTGCGAGTGGTACGCGATGTCGAATACCGCTCGCACACCGTACTTTGTCTTGGCTGAGAGACGCATTGGAGGGGGGATCCAGCGGATACTACGATAATCCGACTAGGATACTGGAATATAACTGCTGCAACTATCCTGCGGTCAATATTTGCAGGGCGATCGAGTTCTCGCAAGTCAGATCATTTCAAGGGCTTAGCTCTGAAGCGTTCCCTACGGTGCTGCGCTTGTTGTCTCCTGGGATCGACACTGGCCTCCCAGTCTGATCTGACCGGGGATGGCCCGAGCTACCAAAGCACAGAATATCGAAATCGAAAACGAGCAGGCGGCGCTGCAGTCCTTTGAGTGCATGCTGGCGGGCTTGACGGATCCCAGGCAAGTATTCAGTGGGAGGCTAACCCAGCGTAACGTCAGAGGTATTTTGTTGGAGAATTTCCCAGGCAAGAAAATGTGGTTCGAGGGATCGACTCGGAACGCAGAATATGATGCAAGCAACATGTGTCCACGCCTGATACCAACACCGATGCGCAGCCCGGGGCCACGCGCATTGCCGAGTTGGTTCAGCAGAACACAGCCCTTGGCGAGTAGAACGCGGTCTTCGCCGAGCAGGTCGCGGAGTCAAGTCGCCAGCTTGGTAAGAATTCGTCTAACTCGCACAAGCCGCCATCGAGCGACGGCGTTGGAAGGCGAAAGCCTACTCGAAAGCCCAAGAAACGCTCTGGTCGCAAACGCGCTGGCCAGCCTGGCTACAAGGGAAGCAAGCGCGAGATGCTCGAGGCATAGTTTGTGGACCGCTTTGTGGATCTCTTTCCAGAGGTCTGCGAGTTTTGCCAATAGAGGTCACCGGAGGTAGTCAGCAGCTCGCCGTATCGGCATCAAGTTGTCGATTTGCTCGAGAAGCACGGCGGAAACCAGCTTTCTACGTGATTCGCTCCGCTGTTCTGTTTGGTTTTTTGCGAACGCTCTCGTATCCGTCTATCGCATCGTGGGCGATGGCAAGCGACTCTCACTTCGCGCCAGACTCCGCAAGGTCAAGGGCATACTGGTGTCGGATCGCGCTCCGGTATTTCTCTATTGGCCAATATGCTACCGACAGATCTGCTGGAGCCACCTGCTGCGAACCTCTACGGCTTTTTCTGAGCGCGACGGACCAGGGGGAGAAATCGGCAAAGAACGTACCGAATACTGTGAACTCGTTTTCCACTAAAGGAGAGAACATCGCGCTGGCAATCTGGCCGACGCGGACTATAAGCTATGGATCTCCTCGATTCAGGCGTGCATGAAGCCGTGCTTGCAGCGAGCGATGAATGCCAATCTCAAATACGTATCCGGATCGTGTGAGAACCTCCTCGCTCACTGGGACGCAATGTGGACATTTGTCGAGATTACTGCCGTAGATCCAACGAACAACCACGCGGAGCGTGAACTACGTCGACGGACGTTTCCCCGCGGACCTGATGAGGTCTTCAGCCTTGAGCCTTGAGCCTTGAGCCTTGAGCCTAGCGATAGGCACTTGCAGTTCCCTGGTGGTAGTTCCTACCTGCTCAGCCAGTGCCTCCATTGTTTGGCCAGGTGATCCACACAGCGCCTGATACACCGAGTCTCTTAGGACTTGGATTTGCTCTGAGCTTCGGCGCGTCGTCTGGGTGCGAGCAGTCGTCTGCCTTGAGCTGCTTGCAGCGCGAGGCACGCTGCCTCTAAGACCAAAGGCTGCGTCGAGCGCCTTCGTCGCCGCGGCGTGGCTAGATGCCACGGTCTGTTCTACCGCTTTGGAAGTTGCCTTGCCTAGTTCTTGCTCGATTGGAGTCACGAGATGACAACTGCCACGTTTTGACGAACGCGCCGAATCGGCAGTGAACAGTTACGACGCTATGGGCTGCCAGCGAGAAATCGCCAGACCAATTGTGGATAGCGGCGGCAATTCCTTGCTCACCGCAAAAGAAGACCAGCCAACTCTTCATCAAGAAATT
>JAAEPE010000108.1:0-10000 GCA_024222395.1 Myxococcales bacterium | reverse complement strand
AGCAAAGACAACGGAGTGAAGAGTTGGGTAGGGCAATTGGGGGCATCGATTTCGTCTGATATGGCGGAGGAGATTGACGCTTTTGAGACCAACATCAAGCTGCGCAAAGCCGGCAAGTTGGACGCGAAGATCTTTGCGGAAGCGCGCTTGCGCAGAGGCGCCTACGGCCAGCGCTACGACAACGGCCGGCGCCACGATGGCAGCAAGACGCAAGAACTCGTCTACCCATCCGGCGACCTCGTGAAGGGGCCCGAAACGATTTGGGATGCGCCGGGAATGATGCGCATCAAGTCGCCTATGGGCATTGCCAGCAATGAGCAATTGGAGACTCTCGCCGACCTTGCGGAGGAGTACAGCGACGGCATTCTCCATGTCACCACACGGCAAGAAATCCAGCTGCACTTCGTGCACATCGATACGACCCCCGACATTATGCGCAGACTTGCTGCGGTCGGCATTACGACTCGCGAGGCGTGCGGCAACTCGGTCCGAAATGTCACCTCATGCCAGTACGCGGGCGGCTGTAGGACGGCTCCATTCGACGTGACACCATACGCGAAGGCTACGACCTACTTCCTTCTCGGTCACAAGGACATTCAAGACTTTGGTCGCAAGTTCAAGATCTCATTCTCTGGGTGCAAGACGAATCCTTGCGGCATGGCGATGTTCCACGATGTTGGGTGCATCGCAGTCACCAAGGAGGTGGGGGGAGAGACCAAGCGAGGTTTCGAATTCTATGTCGGCGGCGGTCTTGGAGCTGTGCCGTTTCAGGCGCAATTGCTTGATGGCTTTGTTCCCGAAGAAGAGCTCCTTCCCCTATGTCAGGCCGTTTGTCGCGTATTCTCTCGCCTCGGAGAACGCAAGAATCGCGCGCGTGCCCGTCTCAAGTTCGTTATTAAGAAGCTTGGCATTGAGGAGTTTCGCAAGGTCGTTGCCGAGGAGCGCAAGATCATTCCCGAAGACGAGCGCTGGACCACCTATCTCGCCGACCTAGATTCCACAAACGAAACTCCGCTTCGCCCAGGTAGGCCTCTTGAGCAATCGGCCATCGATGCCATCGATACTCCGGTGCAAGAAGAGTTCGCCTCCTGGCGCAAGCACAACATTTGGCCGCAGCCGCAGACTAATTATGTGACCGCGACGGTTCGGCTGCCGCTCGGCGACTTCACCTCGGAGCAGGTGCGGAAACTCACCGACATTACGAGGAAGTACACAGGGAATACCGTGCGCTTCACGATCGAACAGAACCTGGTTGTTCGCCACGTGAGCGAGTCGGACCTTCCTGACTTCCATGAGGGCCTGGTTGCAGCAGGCTTATGCTCTCCTGGTGCCTCGACCATCGCAGATATTGTCGCGTGTCCAGGCACCGATACATGCAAGCTCGGCATTTCCGCATCGCGTGGGCTGGCTGCAGAGCTTGAAAAGAAGTTCTCCGGCGGCAAGCACGAGGACCCTGAAGTCGAAGCACTGCACATCAAGGCCAGTGGCTGCTTCAACTCCTGCAGTCAGCATCATGTCGCCGACCTAGGCTTCCTCGGTGTTTCTCGTATTGTCGATGGCCGCCGTATCGCGCACTTTCAATTCGTGCTCGGGGGCGAATGGGCGAACAATGGCGGCGCTTACGGCCTCGCAATTGGCGCCTACCCATCGAAGAGGATACCCCAGGTCATCGATCGCACGCTGGCATTTTGGAAAAAGGAGCGTGAAGAGGGCGAGGATCTCAAGGGCTTCGTGGCTCGCATGGGCCGAGCGAAGATCAAGAAGGAACTCGACGACTTGCGCAAGATTCCAAGCTACGAAGAACAGCCCGATTTCTACACGGACTGGGGGGATTCTCGCGAGTACACGATTGGCGACCTTGGAACCGGAGAGTGCGCGGGCGAGGTCGTCTCGATCGTAGACTTTGGTCTGCAAGATGCGGAACGAAGGCTCTTCGAGGCTCAACTCGATCTCGAGGCAGGCAAGACCGGCGCTGCATCTGTTGCGGCCTACAAGTCGATGCTAACCGCCGCCAAGGCGCTCATCATGGTCTTCAATATCGATATTCAGGAAGATGCCGATCGGGTCATCGCCGACTTCCGCACTCACTTTCACGATACAGGGCGCTTTCACGATCCCTTCGCTGGTGCCAAGTTTGCAAACTACTTGCTCAAACGCTACGAGAGTCCGCCGAGCATAGAGGACAACGACTTGGCTGCTCGCGAAGCCATCGATGAGGCGCAACTCTTTGTGGAAGCGGCTCAGGGCTGCTATCAGCGCATGCAGGGAGATATCTAGTGTCGATTGAAATCCAACAGAGTAGCGTCAAGATTCCCCTTGTCGATTCGACGGCACTCGACCTCGATGCCTTCATCCCAATTTTCCACGAGTGGATTCGAGAGCGAAGGATCGAAGAGGAGTTACTCATTGATGTTGCCGACTATCGCCATGTTCCCTATGGGCCGGGAGTCGTGCTGATCGCAAACGAGGCGCACTACGCTCTCGATGGCAGCGGGGGGACCACCGGGCTTCTCTACAGTCGTAGGCGGGACGAAGTCGGTGATGCGAAGGCTGCTTTTCGCGAGGCACTGCTGCGGGCTGCGACTGCAGCCAGTCTTATTGAGAACGAAGCCAGCCTCGGGGGCATCCTCAAGTTCGACCCATCGCGAATCGAAATGCGAGTGATGAGCAGGCTCACCGCGCCGAATACGGAGGAGACCCGTCTGGCACTCGAGCCGGTTTGGAGTGGCCTTCTGTCGAGCGTGGGCTTTGTGGGCGCTGAACTCAAGCCCCAAAGTGACCCACGAGAGGCCTTTGGCCTGGCTCTTCAGTCATGTGCCGAGGCGCCAGATCTCGCCCGGCTCCTGGCTGCCCTGTAGGAGTCCCCGGGGCGGCGGTTGTGAGAGCGACTTTCCCGGTGGGGGAATGCCCTGGCCAGTGCAATCTGGGTACTGTCCCCAGGTGAGCGCATCCAGTTGTTTTCCTGCCACTGATACCTTTGTTCGCCGGCATCTCGGACCTCGAGAGGGTGAGATTCGCGCCATGCTCGAGACTCTGAGCGTGGCGAGTCTCGACGCTCTCGCAGACGAGACCATTCCTCCGGCAATTCGGACAAGGGAGGAACTCGAGATTGGTGACGAGCGAAGTGAGACCGAGCTCCTGGCCGAACTCGCTGAGATTGCCAGCAAGAACGACGTCTATCGATCGTACATCGGCATGGGCTATCACGGCTGTACGACGCCACCTGTGATTCTAAGAAATATTCTAGAGAATCCAGGGTGGTATACGCAGTACACACCGTACCAGGCCGAGATTGCCCAAGGCCGCCTCGAGGCGCTCATCAACTTCCAGACTGCTGTTGCAGAACTCACCGGCCTGCCGCTGGCGAATTCTTCTCTCCTCGATGAGGCTACGGCGGCAGCCGAGGCGATGATGGTGTGCTATGCTGCGGGGCGACGCAAGCGTTCAAAATTCTATGCTGCCGATGATTGTCACCCTCAGACCTTGGCACTGCTAAAGACTCGATCTGTCCCCATAGGTGTCGAGTTGGTGGTTTGCCCGCCAAGTGAGATGCAACTGGGAGATGACCAAGTGATTGGTGTGCTTCTCCAATACCCAGGTACAGATGGACGTATCGTCGATTACACGGAGCTTTGCGCGGAGGCGCACGCCGGTGGCGCGATGGTGGTCATGGCTTGCGACCTTCTCGCTCTTACGTTGTTAACGCCTCCGGGCGAGCTCGGTGCCGACGTGGCGATTGGAACGACCCAGCGCTTTGGCGTTCCCATGGGGTATGGCGGCCCACACGCTGCCTATATCAGCACCTCGGAGAAGTACAAACGCCAGATGCCTGGCCGCATCATCGGTGTTTCCAAGGATGCGCGAGGGCGCGTGGCCTATCGCCTCGCACTGCAGACGCGCGAGCAGCACATTCGGCGCGACAAAGCGCTTAGCAACATCTGCACAGCTCAGGTTCTCTTGGCAATCATGGCCGGAATGTACGCAGTCTACCACGGGCCAGGGGGGCTGGTCGCAATTGCCAAGCGCTGTCGCGGTATGACTCTGGCGCTGCGGAAGGGCTTGCTGCAGTTCGGGCTCGACGTAGATTCTGGGCCGGTCTTTGACACGCTGCGCATTCGAGTTGCGGGAGCCCGTCGCGAAGGTATCGTCGCTGCTGGATTGGCAAGAAAGATCAACCTCCGACACTACGACGATGGTCTGGGGCTTGCTCTCGACGAGACTTGCGCAGATAGCGATGTCGAGGACCTGCTGGAAATCTTCGCCGGCGATGCGGAGGTTCCCACCCTCCATACTCTCTGCGACACCGGCGCGGAAGACTTGCCAGGGGCGCTTATGCGTAAGAGCGCTTGCCTAAGTCAGCCGGTGTTCACGAGCTACCATGCCGAGCATGAGATGCTCAGGTATCTACATCGCCTCCAAGCAAAGGACCTCTCGCTAACTACGTCAATGATTGCTCTCGGCTCTTGCACCATGAAGCTCAATGCAACGTCCGAGATGCTTCCTATCTCTTGGCCTGAGTTTGCAAATCTGCATCCGGCTGCTCCCGCAAGTCAGACACAGGGCTACGCCCAGATGACCAGCCAGCTTGAAGAGTGGTTGGCCAACATCACAGGCATGCACGCTGTCTCGCTCCAGCCCAACTCGGGTGCACAGGGTGAATACGCCGGGCTCCTTGTCATTCGCGCTTACCAGCAAGAGCGTGGTGAGGCGCATCGCGATGTCTGTCTTATCCCGGTATCCGCCCACGGCACCAACCCAGCCAGCGCAGTGTTGGCGGGCTTCAAGGTCGTCACGGTGAAGTGTGACGACCTCGGAAACATCGATATCGAAGACCTGCGAAAGCGAGCCGAAGAGCACAAGGACAATCTGGCGGCCACGATGATCACCTACCCATCGACCCATGGTGTATTTGAAAATGGCATCGTAGAGATTTGTGAAGTCGTGCACAGCCTCGGTGGGCAGGTGTATCTCGACGGCGCCAACATGAATGCGCAGGTTGGTCTATGTCGCCCCGGCGACTACGGAGCGGATGTCATTCACCTCAACTTGCACAAGACCTTTAGCATTCCCCACGGCGGCGGTGGCCCCGGCATGGGGCCGATTGCGGTCGCGAAACAACTCGCATCGTTCTTGCCAGGACATCCGATGAACGAGGAGAACGGGCCGAAGGCGATAGGGCCCATCTCGGCGGCTCCCATGGGCAGCCCTAGCGTATTGCCCATCTCCTGGATGTACATCGGCATGATGGGATCGGCAGGGCTGCGCAAGGCTACACAGGTTGCCATCCTAAACGCGAACTACATGGCTCGGCGTCTCGGGCAGTACTACGACCTTCTCTACAGCGGCCGCAACGGCTTTGTTGCACATGAGTTCATCCTCGATATGCGCCCTTTCAAGAGGAGCGCAGGCATCGAGGTTGATGACATCGCAAAGCGTCTCATGGACTACGGTTTTCATGCGCCAACGATGTCCTTTCCCGTGCCCGGTACTCTGATGATCGAACCGACCGAGAGCGAGTCGAAGGTGGAACTCGACAGGTTTTGTGATGCGATGATAAGCATTCGCGAAGAGATTCGCTCCATTGAAGAAGAGCGTATAGACCGAGACCGGAACCCTCTGAAGCTTGCACCGCATTCGGCTCTAGACATCACCGATAGCGATTGGGACCGACCCTACGACCGCGATGTTGGCGCCTTTCCCGCCGAGCATCTTCGCGACTCGAAGTACTGGCCGCCGGTGTCTCGAATCGACAATGCCTTTGGCGATCGCAATCTGGTTTGCACCTGCCCGAGCATCGAGGAGTTGGCCGAATAGTCGCTAGCGTCTCAAGTGCCCCGTCCGGTCCGTGCGCCGGGCAAAGCCTGGGTGAGGAGGAAGTCATGTAATTGAACGAAACCTTGCAAAGAGACCCTTGGGTGAAAGTCCTATCCGGCAAAGGGTTAGCCACCAGCCGGAACCGAGTGTTGCGTGGTGTTTGTGTAACCAGCACTGCGAAGCGTACACAGGGAGTGAACAGGCCGTGTCATTGAGCCCCGAAAGAAGGGAAGTTGTGAGAGCCGGCGCCGTGGATAGAGCGGAAGGCAGCATCAACGCGTCGCCATGGCGAGGCGCGAAGATCTCACCGGGGTGCTAGCCTGAATCCATCACCTGATTCAAGCTAGCGCCCGACGATGTCGGGGAAAGCAAGAAATCGTCAGCTTGCTAGGCGACGAGTTGAGGCTCAGTGGTCTGTTTGATGTCGGAGCGGTGGCTTTCGTGCACTTTTTGTTGAGCGAGGAGAAACTCAAGACGCGGCAATGCACTACATGTAGTGGGTGAGGTCTTGGACTGGCGGCTGCGGCTTAGGTCATTGCATCCGGTGCTTTGAGACGAGCAAGTGCCTGTACCAGGAGTTGCTTGCGCGGGAACGCGCTTGAGAGACGGACATGAATTCGCCGGACACTGATCGAAACGATCGCCCCGACCTTGAAGAGTTTGTTGCGCAGCGTGCCGGCCTGGGTGCGGGCCAACTCGGTCCCTACTTGGCCGACGTTGCGAATGGTCACCGTCAAGAGAGCCGCTATCGCAAACCAGAGCCTGAGAGCATTGCCGCGAAACGTGTGACAGCTCGCTCGGTCTCCAAATAGATCGAGCTGTACTTCCTTGATGCGATTTTCCATCTCGCGCCTGGGGTAGTGCATTATTGTTTCTGTAAATTGGCCTCGGCGTGAGCCGCAGGCCATGGTTCACCCTCTTTTTCACTACAAACGAAAGGATGACAGAAACCATGGCCCACGAATTTGAACGTAACGGATTACAGGAAGCATTGGAAGGGGCTTGAGGAAACGCTCACGATTAAGCATGTAGGCCTCACGAAGCTCCTTGAGCGGAGTTTGTGCTCCACCAATATCATCGAGAACCTCAATGGTAGCGTTCGCCAAATGGCGCGCAGGGTGAAGACCTGGAAGACTGGAACCATGGCCTTGCGCTGGGTCGCTACGGCGGTGAGCGATGCGAAACGGAAGTTCCGCCGCCTGCGTTGGTATAAGAATATGTCTAAGCTGTTGCAGTATCTGGAGGCCTGCGATCATCGGCTCAACAAAGCTGTTGACCAGGACGAGATGGCCGCGTAGAAAGAATCGAGCCTCTGCCGAAAGCTAACAGGCGATGGGACGGCGCCTCTTGGCCGCCGTGCAAAGGTACGTCGGACGGATCAAGATCGAGGACGATCCGTTCTAGAACTCGACCTGCATAGTCAGAGTTACACCCTAAACTCTGACGCTTTGGCGTCAACCAGCCTGAATCTCTCACCGAAGGTGATCGATTCAGGCTGGTTGACGCTCTGCGCACGAAATAAGCCCACGGTCATGGTTGGCCAGGGGCTCTTTGGTCTTGTTGTCTTACTGCTGTGGTGGCGGCAGCTTGTCGATGTCGAGCTGCCTTAGGGCTTGGCGAATTAGCTGGCTCTTATTTGCCTTGGTGTGCCCCCGGCGCTTGAGCTCTGCCACTGTGGCCTCCAGGTTTTCGATGTCCTGGGTGTAGAGCGAGATGCAAACCACTTTGTAGTGGGTTGGCTTAGCTTTGGCTTTGGCCTTGGCGGGTTTGCGCGCGGCCGGTTCCGAGTTCTCCGCAAGACCCGTGGCGGACTCGCCTAGGGCTTGGCTCGGGGTTCCCTTGTTCTGGCCGTAGAATTCGTCCCGAAGGATCGATTCGGCGCTACTTAGCGGGTCATTTTCTAGGATCTTTGCTTCCGACATCTTCTTTTGATCTCCTTGGTTTAGGCTGCAGCTGTTGTTCGTTGTTCGTGTTGTTCGTGTTGTTCGCTGGATAGAAGCCAGTCCACGATTCGCAGATAATCTTCTGCTCCGTAGGAATCTGGCGCGTGTTCGAAAATGGTTCTGCGTCGACTCGGCGCTTCGGCGAGTTTGGTGTTGGACCGAATTGCCGGCAGGCACTTGTTCTTGAAATGGTCTTGCAGAGTCTCGAGCACTTCACTGGCGAGCTTTGTTCGCGCGTCGTAGAAGGTTGGGAGAACGCCTGAGAGACGCACCGTGTGCATCAAGTGCTTCTCCATGTTTCGCAATGTGCCAAGCACCTGCTTGACGCCCACAGGCGAGAGGTAGTCGCAGTTCACGGGGATGATGATTTCGTTCGCGTAGCTCAGCGCGTTCTGGTTTAGGAGATTGAGCGAGGGACCGCAGTCGATAAGGACATAGTCATAGGCCTTCGAGATCTCTGGGATTGCCAGACGTTGACCGAGGGTTCTTGAGCGCTGCTCGATGGGTTGCCTTGCTAGCCAAATTTCAGCAGCCGCAAGGAGCTGGCTGTTGGTGATGACATCGAAGTTCTTGCGCACCGGAAGCACGACATCGAGTACAGCTATGCGCTTGGCGCGGTGGTTTCGAAATCCGCCCTCTCCCAGGATCGACTGCCGGCACAGGAGAGAGCAGAAATACTGCCGCTCCCGCGTCTTTGAGACAGCGAGTTGGTAGACGTAGGTTGGGACAAACGAGGTGTCGCAATTAGCGCAGAGTTTCTGCATGCACCTATGGAAATCCCTCAGTAGGTTTCGGGCAACTTTTCGGCGAAATCAGTCTGGTCGGTTTCCCGTCGAGGTACTATTGTCAGATGGCTTTGCAGGGGGCTTTAGAGGCTCGAAAGGGGCGCCGTGTCCGGAAATGAGACGAATCGCGAGGCGGAGCTAGAACGTGAGACGAAGGAGCTTAGAGCGGCTCTCAAGGCCGCTAGAGACGAATTTGCAAATGTGCAGCGCTCGATGGGCCAAGCCGGTGGAGGTTCGATTCCTGAGCAAAGGGACGCGGCCGACACCGCCAGGATGGAGCAGACGATAGCCGAGCGCAATCGAGAGGTGCAGGTGAAGCAAGAGGCTCTAGAGCAGGCAAACTCCGAGCTTCGAGACCTTACCGAAAATCTCGACAAGATCGTCAGAAGGCGGACCCAAGCGCTGGTCGAGAGTGAGGAGCAGCTGCGCCGAAGCAACGACGAGCTGAAGCGGCTCAACCAGATGAAGCGCGAGTTTGTCTCGATCGCCGCACATGAGCTTCGCACTCCGCTAACGAGCATTGTTGGCTACCTGGAGCTGATGGCCGAGGGGCGCTTCGGCACCATCAGCAAAAAGATGGAGCGCCCTATGCTTTCGGTTCGCCGCAACGCCGAGCGTTTGCGGCGACTCGTTGAGGAGATGCTCGACGTCAGTCGCATTGAGGGCGATCACATGGTTCTCAAGCGAGAGCGATGTGATTTGCGCGAGCTTGCAGCGGCGGTCGTCCAGGAGCTTCTGCCCTTGGCGGAGACCAAGGAGCAGCGCATCGTCTCAGACCTTGAAGGGTGTCCAGCTATTGATGCCGATGCAGACAAGATTCATCAGATCATTAGCAATCTCGTGAGCAACGCGATTCGCTATGGCGCGGTGGGCGGCACCATAGAAGTGAGTATTGATAGAGCGCCGGCCGAGAAGTACTCGGGGAGCTGGTCACGCGTACGAGTACGGGACGATGGGCCGGGCATCGAAGAGGAGAATCTTGATGCAATCTTCGAGCCCTTCTCTGACATCAATCCTGCAAAGCACCACACGTCTCGTGGACCGGCCGCCGCTGGCCTTGGGCTCTATATTGCTCGTGGGCTAGTTGAACTGCACGGAGGAATCATCGCTGTGAAATCCGATCCCGGCCTGTTCACTGAGTTTGCTGTGCTGATACCTGGCATCGAGGAGTGACGCCAGGGCAACGGTAGACGCGAGCGTCTTTGCGAGCGATCGAATTCGATCGCTCGCAATACGGGCTTCGTACTAGCGCTTCTTCTTCTTCTTCTTCTTCGCAGCGGCTCTCTTTGCTGACGCCTTCTTCGCAGCGGCTCTCTTTGCTGGCGCCTTCTTCGCAGCGGCTCTCTTTGCTGGCGCCTTCTTCGCAGCGGCTCTCTTTGCTGGTGCCTTCTTCGCAGCGGCTCTCTTTGCTGGCGCCTTCTTCGCAGCGGCTCTCTTTGCTGGCGCCTTCTTCGCAGC
>JAAEPE010000107.1 GCA_024222395.1 Myxococcales bacterium | reverse complement strand
GTTATGACAACTACTTGAGGGGGCTGGAGGCCGAGCAAACCTCAGGGGAAGCACCGTGCCCCGTGTGCAAAACGATGGCGAAGATTCGAGTAAAGAATCGCGCCAGGACGATCTACACGCTCTCGGGGGGCACAAATTTCGGCGCCACTACCATTACTGCGGTAGCTGAGAGAAGGACTTCTATGCCCTGGATCGGAAGTTGGAGTTACGAGAGAAAGGCGAGGTAAGCGAGGCTTTGGAAAAGCGCTTGATCGACTGCGCTTCACTACGGCTTGGGGGTTTCGACAAACTTGCTCCGTTGTGTGACAAAGCGCGTAGGCAGTGACGCCGTATCGGTAGCCGGCGTCGCGTTGCATCAGGAACTCGTCACGAACCGTCCGGTCGCACAGAGGCTCAGTGTCCAAACAGACGGTTGCATGCTACCGCTATTCGACCGTTGGAAAGAAGCGAAACTTGTCGTTGTTCTGCGAGAGGATTGCCATCTTCGAGGTAGTAAATCTCGCAAGGGAACAACTACGGAGATGTGCCACGCTGAACTCCGTAGAGGTGTTTTCGAACTTGATATGGGCGACGGTTTGTCACTCCGAGTCGGTGGCTGCGCTCCGCAGTGGTTTGCAACGAGCCCCCAAGCCGGGATCCCCCCAGAGGAATGACTTAGCACAATTCGATCGTTCGAGTCTGGAGTTTATGCGCCGCAATCCGTTATAGTTTGCTCATGTCGCCGACAATATCCAAGAACACAGAAGAACTTGAGAAGATCATTACCACGCTACGAACGGATCGAGAATTCCATATGAACGCGATCGCGGAGATCGACGCCACCTTTGCCTGCTTTGGCATACTGCCCGATTCTGGCAGTAATAAGAAGAGGGGCTCCAGCAAAGGCTCCAGCGTGAGCACCCGCAAGCCGGCTCCTAAGAAGGGCAAAAAACAAGCTGGGAAACTGCCACTGAATCCGCAGTTTGTCGATTGGTGGGAAAACGAAGAACGAAGCACTGCGGATATTGCCAAGGCGTTAGGTATTAGCAAAACTGCGATTTATAACTTCAAGAATCGGCACCAGCGGCCGGGGCCTGCGACACGATTGAAGATCTCGCAGTTGTCAAACGGCAAAGTGCCGGCTGATAGTTGGCTAGGCGCTTCCCCGATCAAAGCGTCGGCAGCATTCAAAAAGCAAGAGCGAAAGCGAAAGCGAAAGCGAAAGCGAGGCATAAACGACAGCGATGATGTCGTTCAATAGGGACTTCGAGATTGACTATGTGAACGACGAGACTCTTAGAATCTCACAGTACCACGCTAAGTACAGCGCCGCGGAAGAGGGGCCGGGTCGTTACCTCCCCGGGGCGACCACAGATTCCGTATGTGCGGAACTGCCGCATACGGCTCCTCGGATCAGGAGTTCGCTACAAGATGAGGACGGAGTGGGCTTTGGGAGCGGAGGGTGCAAACTCCCCACTCTCCGTGATGTCGAGAGTCACTCGCCTCTGCGAGGACTTGTACTCCCATGGCGTGCGTCGGCGTGTTGCGG